>JBFIHV010000322.1:0-3589 GCA_041601595.1 Amylibacter sp.
AAGCGCCGTGTTCGGCGTGCCGCACCCCGACTTCGGCGAGAGTGTCGCTGTGGCGGTCGTTGCGGAAAACGGGACCGAACTGTCGGAAGAGGACATCACCTGCGCCGTTGCCCCGCAGCTGGCGCGGTTCAAGCATCCGCGGCACATCGTATTTCTGGACGCGCTGCCGCGTAACGCCATGGGAAAAGTGCAGAAAAACCAGCTGCGCGAAACCTATGCGGATGTCTTCAACAAGTGATCGGACACGGTATCCGCGCCTTTCCGGAACAGCTATAACCCGAACCGATCCCTGACACGGTATGCCATGACCGCCGGCGCCAGGAACCAAGGGCTGCCGGTGTAAAGCGGTCGCGTCGGGAAGGGTATCTCGTCGAACGCCGTCGCGCCGTCGCCGCTCCCGGCGGCCTGCTGGCCGATGCGCATTCCCAGATAGCTCGCCATTCCGACGCCGGAGCCGCAATAACCCATCGCGTAGAACAGACCCCGGTCCTGACCGGTATGCATCAGCGTGTCGAATGTATAGGCGACCAGACCGGTCCACGAATGGCTGATCCGCACCTGTGCAAGTTCAGGAAAAATCCGCACCATTTCCCGGTGCAGTTTCGGGCCGCTCTTGCGCGGATCGGTTTCGTTCACCGACACCCTGCCGCCGAAGAGGATGCGTTTGCGATCCGGCGAGGCCCGGTAATAGTACACAACGCGGCGGGTATCCGACAGGATCCGGTTCTTGGGGATCAGCCGGTCCATCAACCCCTGCGGCAGTTCCTCGGTCGCGATCATGTAGGACCCGATCGGAATGACCCTTCGCTGCTGCCACGGCGCCAGCGGGCCGCTGTAACCGTTGGTCGCCAGAATGACCTTGCCGGCGCGCACCCTGCCCCGTTCCGTCATCACGGTGAACCCCGCACCCTCACGCGCCAGTTCGGTCACGCGGCAGTTGCCTGCGACCACCGCACCTGCCTTGCGCGCAGCGCCCAGCAGGCCGCGGTGATAGCTTGCCGGATCGATGCTGGCCAGACGCGGATAGACGGCGCCGCCGTAATAGGCATCGGTGCCGATTTCAGCATGCTGATCCTGTTTGGAGACCATGTAAGCCCCGGTTTCGAATGCTGGGTTTTTGATAGCGATTTCGCGGGCGAGTTTGTCGTAGACCCTGGGGTGGTGAACACCGTGAAACCGTCCGACCACCTCGAAGTTGCAGTCAATTCCGTTGCCCCGCACGAATTCTCCCAGGTAGTCCAGCGACGCCTGACCCTCGCCGAGGATACGCTCCGCCAGACCGGAGCCATACCGCCGCGACAGTTCCGCGAATGACGGCTTGATGCTGGTCGAAACCTGCCCGCCGTTGCGCGTACTGCACCCCCAGCCGATATCCTCGGCGTCGAGCACCAGCGTTGCCAGCCCCGCTTTCGCGGTCTGAAGCGCAGCCTGCAAGCCGGTATAGCCGGAGCCCACCACCACGACATCGGCTTCCGCCGGCAGCTCCGCAGCGCCGTCCGGCGACAGGGGCGCAAACTCCCACCAATACGGCTCGGATTTGAAATCGTCGGTGAACAGGTCGTGGATTTTGGTCAAGAGAGGCGTTCCGTCTGATTTGGGCGAAGGTGTCGGTGTCGAAATCTCCGGGGTCATTCTGACGTTTTCCGCACGGACTGAAAGTGCTTTTTCTTTCGCTCCTCCGAATTTCTCCGGAATTCACGGCGCAGCAAGCGCACTCGGACTGCCCGTCCGCCAAAGGACGCCTTCTGTCCTTCGAGAGAGTTCCACCAACGGTAACGAATGCCCTGCGACGCGACACAATAGACGCAAGCACTGCCCGGCCTCTGACCGACGGAAGAACACTCCGGCGTGAGGAAGGCCCTTGGATTGGAATCGATTCGAAACTTTCAGTATTTTTTGGTCTGTTTTACATTTTTGACTTCTCAGAAAATTATTGCGTCGCCCTTTCGAATAAGTCCTATCATATTGCTATTAAGAGACTTTTATAGCCAATTTAAGATCTAACACAAATATTACAGCGCCCAACTCTGTAATTTCCATTCCTACCCGTCGGTATGTTTTTAGATACAGCAACAGGAAAGGAACTTGTAATGAACGTAACGACTGCAACTGAAATGAGCCTTGGGAAAAACCGCGTGGGCCGCACTTACAACTCGATTATCGATACCGTCGGCAACACGCCGCTTGTCCGCATCGAAAGACTTGCCAAGGATTACGGCTGTGTCCCGAATGTTTTCGCCAAGCTCGAATTTTTCAATCCGCTGTCCAGTGTGAAAGACAGGATCGCAGTTTCCATGATCGAGGCGATGGAGGCCAATGGAACCGTCGGTCCCGGAAGCGTTATCGTGGAACCCACTGCCGGCAATACCGGCATCGGCCTCGCCTTCGTCCGGCGCCGCGCTGGCCTGCACCCTGCGGGTAGCAAAAGCAGAGAGATGAAGGGCAGGAACATTGTCACGATCCTCGCCAGCGGGTCGGAGCGCTATCTGTCCACTGCGCTGTTCGACGGATATGACGTGGACTGAGCGCGCCTCATCACAGTGAAACTGAAAAGGCAGGACCATAACGGCCCTGCCCTTCTTTTTGTCCGCCCCTTGGTCAGGCAGCTTTTGTTTTGGGCTCGCCAAACAGCAGAAACAGATAGTTCCGCAACTGCAAAGACTGCCGCTTCGTCACCCTGACGTCGCCGTAAGCCCGTTGCTGGATCAGGCCGCCCTCGACGATCGACACCGTCAGTTCCGCCAACTGGCGCGCGGTCACCGGAATCTTGGGTGGGTAACTGTCGATCAATTCCTGATACTTGCGAACATAGATCGATGTCCACCGACGCAGCGTATCCGCTACGAAATCCCGTACCGACGGCTCGAACTGCATGCTTTCATATGTATAGACCGCGTACATGCAACCGGGCGACGGATCCTCGGAATTGCTGATGTATTCCTCGAACTTCTCGAGGAACAGGATCATCTGCCGCAGCGGATCGTCCGTCGCGGCTTCGGCTTCCCCGACAAACCTTTCGAACATCGCCAGATCGTTCATCGCGTGCCGCTCGACAAGCTCTTTCGCCAGTTCTGCCTTGCCCTTGAAATGGTGGAAGAAAGCGCCCTTGGTCAGCTTCGCCTCCTTGAGAATGTCGTCGATGGACGTGCCGGCAAAGCCCTTCTTCATCACCAGTGACTTGGTGATGTCCAGAATCCTTGATCGGGTCTTTTCACCTTTTAATGACATCGCATTTCTCCATACCGTTGGGTTTGTAAAATAGAGATGAAATGACGGCATATCAAGACTTTTTGGTCATTAACCCACTGAAAAACGATTGAAACACGAAAGTTCGGCAATCGGTCCTGGGATTCATTTGCTCAATACCTTTCAGTCGGTTATTGCAAACAAACCGGGCGGTCTGTTATAAAATCACACCGCATGGGAGGTAAAGCATGGACCAGTTTTCTTGAGGTTTTTCAGCACAACCCGATGGCGGTTACATTCGGCGCCATGGTACTCGTGTGCCAGCTCGCCTGGCCGGTCTTCAACGAGCGAAGGCGCATCCTGTCGGTTCAGTTCGGCATTGGCGCAAACTATGGCATTCAAT
>JBFIHV010000323.1:0-3561 GCA_041601595.1 Amylibacter sp.
ACTACATCGCTTCGCGCTTGGCGACCGCGCGGTGCTCCAGCTCTTCCGAGACCAGGAACGCCAGTTCCAGCGACTGCGACGCGTTCAGGCGCGGATCGCAGGCGGTGTGATAGCGGTCGGACAGATCCTCGTCGGTGACGGCGCGCACGCCGCCGGTGCATTCGGTCACGTCCTTGCCGGTCATCTCGAAATGCACGCCGCCGGGGATGGTGCCCTCGGCCTTGTGGATTGCGAAGAACTCGCGCACTTCGCGCAGGATGCTGTCGAAGGGCCGGGTCTTGTAGCCCGAGGGCGACTTGATCGTGTTGCCGTGCATCGGATCGCAGGTCCAGACGACCTTGCGGCCTTCGGACTCGACGGTCTTGATCAGGTTGGGCAGGTAGTCTCCGACATTGCCCGCGCCGAACCGGGCGATCAGGGTCAGGCGGCCCGCTTCGTTTTCGGGGTTCAGCTTGTCGATGAGGCGGATCAGGTCGTCGGAGGTGATCGTCGGGCCGCATTTCAGGCCGATCGGGTTCTGCACGCCGGAACAGAACTCGACATGCGCGCCGTCAGGCTGCCGCGTGCGGTCGCCGATCCAGATCATGTGGCCGGACCCCGCCAGCGGCAGGCCGGACGTGCTGTCGACACGGCAGAGCGCCTCTTCGTATTCCAGCAGCAGCGCCTCGTGCGAGGTGTAGAAATTCACCGTGTGCAGCGCCGCCGAATTGTCGGAGTTGATACCCGCCGCCGTCATGAAGTCCAGCGCGTCGGAAATCCGGTTCGCCAGTTGCTGGTACTTCTTGCTGGCCTTGGCGCTCTTGGCGAAGCCCTGGTTCCAGGCGTGCACGTGGTGGATATCCGCGAAACCGCCCTGGCTGAAGGCGCGCAGCAGATTCAGCGAAGCCGCCGCCTGCGTATAGGCACGCAGCATGCGCTGCGGGTCGGGAATGCGGGACTCCGGCGTGAAATCGATATCGTTGATGATATCACCGCGGTAGCTCGGCAACTCCACGCCGCCCACGGTTTCGGTCGCGGCAGAGCGCGGCTTGGCGAATTGGCCCGCCACGCGCCCGACCTTGACCACAGGCACTTTCGCGCCGTAGGTCAGGACGACCGCCATCTGCAACATCACCTTGTAGGTGTCGCGGATCATATTGGCGTTGAACTCGGAAAAACTCTCGGCACAGTCGCCGCCCTGCAGCAGAAACGCCTTGCCGACGGATACGTCGGCGAGTTTCTTGCGAAGCTGGCGCGCTTCACCTGCGAATACCAGAGGAGGATAGGACGACAGGCGTTCCTCTACCTCTTTCAATGCCGCAATATCCGTATATTCGGGCATCTGGATCCGCTCTTTGCTGCGCCATCCGGACTTTGTCCAAACCGAAGACATTCTCCCAGTACTCCTTGACCACGTTGTGAAGAACCGGTCTTATATAGGCGTTCTTTCAGGAAAACCAGCATAGTTCACCCTTTTCGAGGCAAATTTAATTTCGCGAATCCCGTCCGAAAAGCTTGATCCCCGAGTCCGAAATCAGCATGGTGCGCCGAAATTGCCGAATGCTGACCCTAAACCCTTTCACGAAGCCGGGGATTAAATGATTCAGAGCGCCCAAGAACCAAGAACAAAGAACTTTGTCTTTCTGCTTCTGAACCAATTCACGCTGATTGCCTTTGCAAATGCGCTGGAGCCGCTGCGGATCGCCAACCGGAGCGCCGGAAAAACCCTGTACAAATGGCGGCTTGCCGGCGAAGGCGGGGAAACCGCCAAAAGCTCCTGCGGCGCCGTGATCCAGCTGGACATGGGTCTGGAAGAGGTCGGCCGCGAGGAAACGGTGATCGTGTGCGGCGGGCTCAACATCAAGGCGGCCACGACGCAACCGGTGCTGAACTGGCTGCGGCGCGAGGCCCGCAAGGGGATCGCCGTCGGCGGCGTCGACACAGGGTCCTACACCGTGGCCAAGGCCGGATTGCTGGACAACAAGCGCGTCACGATCCATTGGGAAAACCGTGATTCCTTCATGGAGGATTTTCCCGACATCAAGCTGACCACATCTGTCTATACCTGCGACGGCAACCGCTATTCCTCGGCCGGGGGGGCCGCGTCGCTGGACATGATGCTGCGCATCATCTCCAACGACCACGGTCAGGACGTCGCCAACTGGACGGCCGACCAGATGCTCTACAGCGCGGCCCGCACCGACCGGGACGAACAGCGCCTGTCGGTGCCGACCCGAATCGGCGTGCGGCATCCGAAGCTCGCCCAAGTCATCCACATGATGGAAGGCAATATCGAAGATCCGATCTCGCCGGGGCAACTGGCCCAGAAAGTCGGCATGTCGACGCGCCAGCTTGAACGTCTGTTCCGGCGCTATCTCGACCGGTCGCCGAAACGCTATTACATGGAACTGCGCCTGCAGAAGGCGCGCAACCTGCTGATGCAGACCGACATGTCGGTGATCAACGTGGCGCTGGCCTGCGGGTTTTCCTCGCCCTCGCATTTCTCGAAATGCTACCGGACGCAGTATTACACGACGCCCTACCGCGAACGCGGATCGCAGTCTAACGACTGATCCGGAACAGCGCGCTCTCGCCCACCGACAGGAACCAGATCGACCCGTCGGGGGCCTGCCGCACGTCCCTGATGCGGCCATAGCGGTCGCGGAACAACTCCTCGGCCTGTTTGACGGAACCGCCCGACCTTTCCAACCGGGCGATAAAATCGAATTTAAGCGAGCCGACGAAAATACCGCCGCGCCAGTCGGGGAACATGTCGCCGGTGTAGATCGTCATGCCCGAGGGTGCGATCGACGGGTCCCAATAGAACACCGGCTGCTCCATCCCCGCCTTGGCCGTGCCCTCGCCGATTTTGAAACCGGAGTAATGCCGGCCATAGGAGATCACCGGCCAGCCATAGTTCCTGCCCGCCTTTGGCCGGTTGACCTCATCCCCGCCCCGCGCGCCGTGCTCGACAATCCAAAGGTTCCCGTCCTGATCCAGCGCCGCGCCCTGCGGATTCCGGTGACCGTAGGACCAGACCTGCGGCAACCCGCCACCCGACACGAAAGGATTATCGCTGGGGACCGAGCCGTCGCGGTTGACGCGGATCACCTTGCCGTTCGCCAGATAAGTATCCTGCGCCAGTTCACCCTCGCCGCGTTCGCCCACCGTCAGAAACAGCGTGCCGTCCGGCGCCTCGACGATCCGGCTGCCGAAATGCTGGCCCGCGCTCGTCTTGTTTTCCTGCCGGAACAGGACCCTCAAATCCATCAGATGCATGTTGTCCGGCGACAACCTCGCCACCGCCAGCGCCGTTCCCGCCACGCGGCCGTCGGGCTCGGCGTAGCTCAGGAATATCTCGCGGCTCCGCATGAAATCGCGGGCCACGACGACATCCAGCAAACCGCCCTGCCCCTTGGCGAAGACTTCGGGCACGCCGCTGACCTCGGTTCTTCGACCGTCAGCAACGTGGATCAGGCTGCCGCCGCGTTCCGTCACCAGATAGCCGCCGTCCGGCAGGAAACCGACGGCCCATGGCTCGTCGAGGCCGGACAGCACCCGTTCCACGGTGACCGTCCCACC
>JBFIHV010000324.1:0-3553 GCA_041601595.1 Amylibacter sp.
CATTGCCATGCCGGGAGGCCGGCATGAGATATCTTGTTACCGGCGGCGCGGGGTTCATGGGCATCAACCTTGTCCGTTATCTGCTTGCGCGCGGCGATCATGTGCGCAGTTACGATATTGCCGCTTTCGATTACCCGGAAGCGAACAGGGTATCCGTCATCCACGGCGATATACGCGATAACACTCTGCATGAACGGGCCTTCGAAGGCATCGACGTGGTGGTCCATTGCGCCGCGGCTTTGCCGCTCTGCACGCCGGAGGAAATATTCTCCACCGACGTCGGGGGCACACGGCAGATGCTGTCGGCGGCCGAGGATGCAGGGATCGACCGTTTCATCCATATTTCGTCCACGGCGGTCTATGGCATCTTTCACGGTCATCAACCGCGGGAGGATGATGCGTTGACCGGTGTCGGCCCCTATGGCGAGGCGAAAATTCAGGCCGAGGCGGTTTGCGCGGAGTTTCGGGCGCGCGGCATGTGCGTTCCGGTGCTGCGCCCTAAATCCTTTGTCGGGCCGGAACGCCTCGGGGTTTTCGAACTGCTCTACGATTTCGCTTTCACCGGCCACAATTTTCCGGTTCTCGGGTCGGGAGACAACCGCTATCAATTGCTGGACGTCGAGGACCTGTGCCGCGCCGTCCACCTCTGCGCCACCGCCGACCGCGATATGGTGAACGATGTCTTCAATGTCGGGGCGGCGCGGTTCGGAACGCTGCGCGAAAGCTTTCAGGCGGTGCTCGACAGGGCGGGCCACGGCAAGAGAGTTGTTGGTTTGCCGGTCAAACCTGCGATCTGGACGCTGCGGGGTCTTGAAAAACTCGGACTTTCGCCGCTCTATGAATGGATATACGAAACCGCATCGAAAGACAGTTCTGTCAATATCGACAAGATTGCCGGTCGCCTCGGATTTGCGCCGGCCTACTCGAATGAAGAGGCGCTGATCCGCAATTATGACTGGTACGTCGCCAACCGCGACAGGATTGCGCGCGGCCCCGGCGTAACGCACCGGCAACCCTGGAAAAGAGGAGCACTCACGCTTGCACGCTTTATCTTCTGATACCCGAAAGACCACAGACCGCCGGCGCAATCGCTGTTGGCGGGCGATCGGTCCGCTGCTGCTTGCTGCCGTCGCGGCGGGCATGGGCGGGACGGCGGGTTTTGGGCAGTCCGCAGAAGTGCTGATCGAGCAGCGCGCGCAGTATGATGCCGTGCGCGCCAAGACCATCGTCGAGTTGCAGCCCTTCCGGAGCACAACCACAGCCGTTCTTCCGGATACAGGCGAGAAGTTGCGCTTCATCTCTCTCAATCCCGGAATCAACGCCTGGTTTCTTCTGGAAATCGGACCGGTGGGTTCCGGCAGTCGGCGGAGCTATCACCTTGAGAATCCGGACCCGGCCGGTCGGAGCGTGGAGCTTGCGGCCGGAGGCGCGCCTGCCATCATAATCAACGGCGAAACATGCGCGCCCTGGCAAGGCGATCCGTCGGAACTGGAGGTCGCCCGGAACAGCGGCGTTCCCTATGCGCCGCTGTGCCAGGGCCGATTGCACCTGCGCAACCAGGTCCCCGGAACCCGAACGACGCTGGAGCGCACAACGGATTTCCTGCGTAATTACGTCTGGAACGGCGAAGAGGTGGTCCGGTTCGTCCGCGAAAGTTTCTTCAGGGATTCGAATTTCGAAACAAGCGAGGTAGTGGGCGCTGTCGAATCCGACAAGGTCGATACAGGTCCGACACCGGCCCGCGTCGCAGGTGCGCCGGACGCCCGCCCGGTCATCTGGGCGCAGCACGGTCTGGGACTTGCAGGTGTCGAGAAGGGAGAGATGGCGGCGGGGCTGTGGTATCCGGTTGCCGGTCTCGGCGACGTTTACGTCAGCGCGATCCAGCCCAGGATGATCAGTTCGGATATCGTCAATGGCCCCGGCAAGACCAACCGGCTCGACTCGGTGGAGTCGCAGGCGACCGACTATATGGTCGCCTTCGATCTGGATCGTTACGACCTCGGCTTCGCGGTCGGAACCGACCATCCGGGTCTGGAGTGGTCGCCACGTCCGCCGCTTTCCATCCGACCCCGCGGCATGCCCGGACCGGACGGGATGGCGTCGCCGGAACCGCTGGTCATGCTCGGCATGGTCAACCCGGACCTGACCAATCGGACCGTCGCGACATTCACCGGCGGCTTCAAGAGGCACCACGGCGCGTTCAAATACGGCGATCTGGCGACGGTGAACTTCGGAACGCATTACGGCTTCATCGAACAGGGCGCCATTCTCAGCAAGCTTCAGCCGGAACTTTCGACGATCTATATCCTGCAGGACGGAACCGTCGGGATGAAAACCTGGCGCGAGCAGGACAATGCGCTGCTGCCGCAGATCGTTTCGGCAAGGCAGAACGGGGTTGCCCTGCTGGAAACGGACCCCGACACGGGTCTTGGCGTTCCGGGACCTCGGGTGACCCAATGGGGTGCGGGAAACTGGTCCGGATCGGCCAACGCAGAGCTTCGCACCTTGCGGGCCGGAAGCTGCATTCAGGAAGCCGACGGAAAGCGGTTTCTGATCTATGGGTATTTTTCGACGGCGACGCCCTCTGCCATGGCGCGAACATTTCAGGCTTATGACTGCAACTATGCTATGCTGCTGGATATGAACGCGTTGGTTCACACCTATCTGGCGCTTTACGTCCGGACCGAGGGCAAGGTCCATGTCGAACACCTGATACCCGGCATGAGCGAAGTTGACACAAGAAGCGCGGATGGCAGTCTGGTGCCGCGGTTTATCGGGATACCGGATAACCGGGACTTGTTCTATCTGGTTAGGCGAGAGGAGGAAGAATGATGCGCGGGATCGGATTTGGTCTTCTGTTTCTGGTTTTCGGCACGGCGCTGGCAGCGAATGCCGAAACCGCTTTGCAGAAGAACAACGCGGTATTGTTCCAGCAAATTTCCAGGGTGCACGGGCTCAGCGCCGGACAGCTTGACCGCCTGCAAAAAATCTTCGCCCGCTCGGGCTACATGGGGCAGGGAAATCCGGCCATCACGACGCACCCGCTGACGCCGGAACAATGCCTGGCGCGCATTCCCGGAGGGCAGAACGGATACGCGGACCGCAGATTCGAACGCATCTGCGGCGCGAAATACATGGCCCCGCTGTACGATCCGCGCACCCAGAAACCCGAGCAGGCGACGGCCTGTATCGACCAGTTCGAGTTCCCGAACATTCCCTGCACCTATCCGGTGGTCTGGACCAAGGCGGCGGAGGCCGCACAGGTCTGCGCCGCGATGGGCAAGCGCCTGTGCGACGCCCATGAATGGGAAGGAAGCTGTGCCGGCGCGCTGGAGCCGCCGGACTATCGCTTCGATCTGGCGGCCGGCCAGTCGGCCAGCGGCGCGGTTTCGCGGATGCGGGCCGCGCATAATTCCAAGTACGAGCCGACGAAAAGCTGGAGCTATGGCCCATCCTACCAGCGCGGCATCTGCGCGGCGGCAAGTTCGAAAAGCGCAAGCTGCGGCGGCGGCGGGTACAACAGCTGCGGATCGAACACCTATCCGACCGGCAG
>JBFIHV010000325.1:0-3547 GCA_041601595.1 Amylibacter sp.
GCTCGATCAGCGCCTTGGCCTTGACCGTGATCAGGTCCGGATCGCCCGGACCCGCGCCGATGAAATAAACCGTCATGCCAGATCTCCGTCAATTTTGCGGGCATAGCCGCGCGGGGTGTACATCCGCGGCCCCTCGCCCAGTTGCGCCAGTTTCGAATGGGACGAGCCGACGATGACAACGGTCAGCATATCGACCTCGTCCACCTGCAAATCCGCGAGCCTGCGATAGCGGATTTCCTCCTCGGGCCGCCCCAGCGAGGACGCCAGCAGAACCGGCGTATCGGCGGGACGGTGTTGCAGCAGGATATCGCGCGCCTCGGCCAGCAGGGTGCGCCGGCGCATCGACACCGGATTGTAGAAGGCGATCACGAAATCACCCTCGGCAGCAGCGTGCAGGCGTTTCACGATATCGTCGCGCGTGGTCAGCAGGTCGGACAGGGAAATGGCGCAGAAGTCGTGGCCCAGCGGCGCACCGGCCCGCGCCGCAGCGCCTTGCAGCGCGCTGACGCCGGGGGTGGAAACGACCTCGACACGGCGGGCGGCGTCGCTGACGCCCATCGCATCCGGTCCGCGATCCAGCAGTTCGAAGACCAGCGCGCCCATCGCATAGATGCCCGCATCGCCGGAGCAGATCAGCGCCACGTTCCTGCCCTTGCCCGCCTGTTCCAGAGCATAGCGGCAGCGATCCTCCTCGCCGCCCAGCGGAAAATCGGACCGTTGCTTGCCATAGGCCAGCGGGCCAAGCAGGTCGATATAGAGGCCATAGCCGACCAGTTCCTCGGCTTCGGCCACCAGACGCGACGCCTCTGGCGTGCGCCAGGACGCCTGCCCCGGCCCGATGCCGATGATCGACAGCTTGCCGCGCGAACGCCCGGGCAAATCGGTGATCAGTTCCTCGCGGCGGGCGAGCGCACAGGTGGCATTCGCGGTTTTTTGCTTTTCGACCACCAGCGCGCCATCCGGCCCGCAACCGCGCAACGCGGCGGCTTCAGCCACGCCGTGGCAGCCGACCTCTGCGAAAACCACATCTGACGGATTCGCCAGCCGCGGCGTTTCCTGCTCAAGCTCCGCCGCATCAAATAGCCGGAACGGCACACCGAGCCGCGCCGCAACCGCGTTCATCGCCGGTTCGTCGGCCTTGAGGTCCAGAGAGGCAACACAGGCAACGGATTCGGGGGCGACATTCGCCTGTTGCAGAACCGACTGCGCCAATTGCCACAGCTCCTCCGGATCGCAGTTCCGCGCACAGCCCAGTCCCAGCACGAAGCGCGCCGGATGATAGGCGAGCGTCAGGGCGGCGGTAGAGATCGGCATTTCGCCCGCAACCAGACGCACGCCGCCTTGCGGATCGTTCGGCAGATCCCAGATATTTTCACCTTCGATCCGCACCCCGCTGCCGGACAGGATCTCGGCCATGACGGTCTTGGCATTTTCCGGATTGGCCAGACGCCAGCCGGCGGGCGGTTCGTCCAGCGCCACGCCGATGGCGACATCGCCCGCCGTGGTCACCGCCGCATGCGCCGACAGGCCCTCGGCGATCAGGCGCGCCAGCCGGTTGGCTCCGCGATGCCCGCCCAGCAGCGGCACCACCGTCGAGCCGTCGTCGGGGATCGACAGAACGGGCGGCTCCGTCCGTTTGTCGGCCAGCAAGGGCGCGACGGCGCGCACCAGAATACCCGAGGCGCAAACGCCCACGATCGGTGTTCCGGCGGCGAACAGCGTCCGCGCATGGTCCAGCGCATTGTCAAAGAACAGGTCGGCCACATCGGTGCGGGCCGCGCGCCCGTGCAGATCGGCGCCCAGCAAACCGGCCACGCGCCGAGCCACGGCTTCACCGGAGCGCGACAGATACATTACAACCGGTTTCAAAGCCACGGGTCCTGCCCCTTCATCATCAATATCATGGAAAAATACGGCGCTTCGTCGGGCGACTCGGCCAGCGGTAGAACCTTCTGCGCGGGCAGGCTGGCGCGTTCGATATAGCCCGCGTCGGCCTCATGCCCCAGCGCCTGAAGAACGCGCCGGATTTTCGCCAGATGCCGCCCGACCTTGATGATCGCCACCGCCTCGGCAGCACCGATCCGCTCTCGCATTTCAGCCTCGGGCATCGGTCCGGGGATGATGGTCAGCACCTCGTTGCGCGCGGCCAGCGGACGCCCCAGCGCGGCGGCGCAGGCGGTGACCGAGGTCACACCGGGAACCACTTCGGTCTCGTACAGGTCGGCAAGTCGCGAAAACAGGTACATGAAAGAGCCGTAGAAGAACGGGTCGCCCTCGCACAGCACGACCACGTCGCGCCCCGCGTCCAGATGCCCGGCAATATCGGCGGCACCCGTGTCATAGGCATCCTGCGCCGGTTTGCGCGCCACGCTCATCGGGATGGAAATCGCCACCTCGGCGCAGGTTTCCGGAATGAACGCCGCCGCGATGGAACGCGCGAAACTGTCGCCGCCTGCCAGCGACGGATAGGCGATCACCTGCGCGCCCGCGATCAGCCGGTGCGCCTTCAGGGTCAGCAGCTCCGGATCGCCGGGGCCGAGGCCTACGCCGTAGAGTTTTCCGGTCATCGCTTGATCAGGCTCCATTGCGTGACCGGCATATGCGGACGCCAACCGCGATAGGCGCCGACCGGCTCCGCGCGGTTGACCTGCATCTTGATAAGCTCGCCGCCGTGTTTCCTGTGCATGTCGATCAGCAGCATTTCCGATTCCAGCGTCACCGCATTGCAAACCAGCCGCCCCAGCGGGCGCAGCTCGTCAAAGCACGCGTCAATCGCGACCTCGCCCAGTCCGCCGCCGATGAACACCGCGTCGGGCTGCTCCAGTCCGGCCAGACCCTCGGGCGCCTTGCCTTCGATCAGCTGCAAACCGGGCGTGCCAAGCGCCAGCGCATTGGCCGCCGCCATCAGCCGCCGGTCGGCGCGCGGCTCCAGCCCGATGGCCCGCGTGTAGCGTGCCGCCCGCATCCATTCCACCGCGACCGAGCCGCAGCCGCAGCCGACATCCCACAACAGCGCCCCGCGCATCGGCATCAGCTTGGCCAACGTCACGGCGCGCACCTCGCGCTTGGTCATGGTGCCGTCATGCTCGAACAGTTCGTCGGAAAGCCCCGGGACACGCGGCAGCAAGGCCGCTTCCTTGTCGGGAATGCAATCCACCGCCAGCGTGTTGAACTCCGGCACGGTCTGGTCCCAGCTTTCGGCCCTGCCTTCGAATATGGCCTCGTCAGGTCCGCCCATCGCGGCCAGAACCGTCATCCGCGACCGGCCAAAGCCCCGTTCGGTCAGGAACGTCGCGATCCGGTTCGGGGTCTCCGATCCGGTGGTCAGGATCAGCAGTCGCTGCCCCGGCTGGATGAAGGCGATCATCTGCTCCACCGGACGGCCATGTACCGTCAGTGTTTCGAGGTCCGCCATCGACCAGCCCATGCGCGCCGCCGCCAGCTGGAACGCCGACAGTTGCGGGTGATAGGCGATCTCGGCCTTGTCGATCGACCGCCCGATCCTGGCGCCGACCGAGAACCACAACGGATCGCCGGTGGCCAGCAC
>JBFIHV010000326.1:0-3543 GCA_041601595.1 Amylibacter sp.
CTGACCGAGGCCTGCGTGCAGGAGGGGGCTGAATGGCTGGCGCGGCGCGAAGCCAGATTTGCCGAGGCTCTGGCCGCGACCGGACCTCTGCCGCTGCGCCGCCGCAAGGATGGCTTCGAGGCGCTGTTGAGCGCGATCGTCAGTCAGCAGTTGTCGGTGTCCGCAGCCGACAGCATCTGGAACCGGCTGGAAGCGGCGGGTCTGGTCGCGCCTTCGGCGATTTCCAGGGCGGAAGAGGACGCCTTGCGGGCCTGCGGCCTGTCGCGGCCAAAAATCCGATACGCCAAGGGCTTGGCGGATTCCGGTCTGGATTTCGATGCCTTGCGGGGCCTGCCCAACGACGCCGTCGTCGCAGAGTTGACTGCGTTGAAGGGGATCGGGAAATGGACGGCGGAAATATACGCCATGGCTTCGCTGGGACGGGCGGACGTCTTCGCCGCCGGTGATCTGGCGTTGCAGGAATCGGCCCGCATCCTGTTCGGGCTGCAAGAACGGCCGACGGAAAAGCAGCTCGATGTGATGGCAGAGGACTGGTCACCCTGGAGAAGTGTTGCGGCGCGGTTGCTGTGGGCCTATTACCGGGTTGCAAAGGACAGGGAAGGAATACGTTCTTGACGATATTGGAGAGCAGGCGCGCCGGTGCCATGTCAGGCGAAACAAGGAGCCTGGTCATTTTTGTCCATGGGTTCGGCGCTGACGGCTCCGACCTGATTTCGCTGTCTTCGGCGCTGGCGCCGCACCTGCCGGATACGAGTTTCGTGGCCCCGAATGCTCCGCATCGCTGTTCCGTCAATCCGGGCGGCTATGAATGGTTTCCGATCCCCTGGATCGATGGCACGCCGGAGGCCCGTGCACAGGAGGTCTTCTACGAGACGGCGGCCCTGTTTGACGCATGGCTCGACCAGATCATGCGGGAAGAGAACGTCACGAGCGCCGAGACCATCTTGTTCGGGTTTTCCCAAGGCACCATGCTGAGCCTGCATCAGGGCGTGCGGCGGCGCGATACGCTGGCAGGGATCGTCGGATTTTCCGGACGCCTGCTGCATCCGGAAACGCTGTCGCAAGAGGTGGTCAGCCGGCCCCCGGTCCTGCTGGTGCATGGCGACATGGACATGGTCGTGCCGCCAAGCGACATGCCGGCAGCCGAAAAAGCCCTGCTGGCCGCCGGTTTCGCAGTGGAGACGCATATCTCGCGCGGAATGGGTCACGGCATCGCACCGGACGGTCTGGGCAAGGCGGCGCAGTTCATGCAGCGCCATCTGCCGCGCTGAGGCTGGCCGGACACAGTTTGTTTCGCAGGTTCACGAATTTGACACATGGCTCATATAGAGGCTTGCCCAAACTATTTATCTATATATAGTTTAAGTTAGTGGCTGGGACGGGGTGTCCCGTTCTGGTGCAGAAGAAGGGCAACAGAGCAGGACTCAGAGTCTGACATGCAGAGTGATTTTGCTACCGCTTACGCCAGAAATCCGTCGGGGCTCCGTGATCATCCGGCACTGGTTCTGAACGCCGATTTCAGGCCGCTTTCCTACTTTCCATTATCACTGTGGACCTGGCAGGATGCCATCAAGGCCGCTTATCTGGATCGGGTGTCCATTATCGCCGAATACGACCAAGTGGTTCATTCCCCGAGCGTGGAAATCAGAATTCCGTCCGTCATCGTGCTCAAGGAATTCGTGAAGCCGGCCAAATCCACGGCTTTCACGCGGTTCAACCTGTTCCTGCGCGACGAATTCACCTGCCAGTATTGTGGATCGAAGGGCGAAATGACATTCGATCACGTCCTGCCGCGGTCGCGGGGCGGGCGGACGACATGGGAAAACGTGGTCGCCTCCTGTAGCCCGTGCAACCTGAAAAAGGGATCGCGGTCGATCAAAGAGGCCGGCATGCACCTGCACAGGACGCCGCGCCGCCCCGATCCGAGCGAGATGCTGAACGCGGGCCGGAAGTTCCCGCCGAATTTCCTGCACGAAAGCTGGATGGATTTCCTGTATTGGGACGCCGAACTGGAAGCCTAGAGCGGTTTCTCAGGCCTTTCGGGCCGCCATTATCCAGATAGCGACGAGCCCGAGAGAGATCAGGCCGTTCCATCCCGCCATGCTGATGTTGAACATTTCCCACGCGATGTCGTCACACCGGACCAGCGGCGCGGCCATGATCTGCTCAAGCAATTGCTCCGGCGTCAGGCCTTCGGTGCCCGAAGACGTGCAGGTCGTGGGACCCTGCCACCATTTCTGTTCGATCCCGACGTGATAGAGCGCCACACCCGCGCCGAACAGCACGGCAGCCGCGCCGAGATAGCCCAACAGGCGATTGCCGAGCGTCACGGCAAGCGCACCGATCAGGATGGCCACGGCATGCGGCCAGCGCTGCCAGATGCACAGCTTGCAGGGTGCGAGACCGCCGATGTACTGAAACGCGAAGGCGCCCAGAAGCAGGCCCAGCGATCCCAGTGTTGCCAGCAGGAACAGGTTCTTGCGGGTCATAGATACCTCACTAACCAGAACGTCCCGATCAACAGGACGATGAAGACGGTGAACAGGACGCCCAACCGCTGCTCGATGAAAGCTCTGATCGGGGCGCCGAATTTCCACAGAAGCGCTGCCACGACGAAGAACCGCAAGCCGCGCGCTATGGTAGACCAGAGCATGAAAGTGCCGAAAGGCAATTCGGCCGCGCCTGACGTTATCGTGATGACTTTATAGGGAAAAGGCGTGACGCCGGCGGTCAGGACCACCCAGTGCCCATATTCGGCAAAGCGGGCCTTGAAGGCATCGAACTCGCTCATCTTGCCGTAGAATTCCAGCACCGGCTGACCGATTGCGTCGAAAAGCTGAGAGCCGATCAGGTATCCGAACCCTCCGCCGATCACGCTGGCCACGGTGCAGACGCCGGCGATCAGGAAGGCGCGCTGCGGCGCGGCCAGAATCAGCGGGATCAGCAGGACATCCGGCGGGATCGGGAAAAACGAACTCTCGGCAAAGCTGACCAGCGCCAGTGCCCAAAGGGCGTAGGGCGTTACGGCAAGCGAAAGTGTCCAGTCGTAGAGTCGGCGCAGCATCGGTTTCTCCGGCGTTTGCGCCTTGCACCACGCAATGCCATGTCGCGTCAAGCGATCCGTTGATCCTTGCGGCAATTAGGCGGGAAACGAGATCGGAATCCCGCCGCTTCAAGATTTGCGGACGCCGCGATGTGATAGCCGTTGACGCGGAGAATTCCTGTCGTTAAAGCAGGCGCGTACCTGCCCGAGTGGCGGAATTGGTAGACGCAGGGGATTCAAAATCCCCCGCCGCAAGGCTTGTCGGTTCGAGTCCGACCTCGGGTACCACATCACCGTATTTCAGTCACATCCGATCCGGAAAATCCCCCGGTTCAGGGGATTTTCCTGGCTTCTGTCCCGACTGGTCCAGTGCCTGCTCAGCCGAACATCGTATTGGGCAGGAGCAGAGAGATCTGCGGAAAGGCGATAAGGACTATGAGCGTCAGGAGCATTGCGATCCAGAACGGGATCACGCCGCGAAAGATGTCTCCGAGCGGGAC
>JBFIHV010000327.1:0-3536 GCA_041601595.1 Amylibacter sp.
ACGATCTCTTCCTCGGTCGCGGTCAGGATATCGGTCACGTGGTTCTGCACGAAATGCCAGGTCAGGTCTTTCAACGGAACCTTCAGGCCGTCGGCAACCGTGTCGGGCGCGTCGTCAGCGATGATGTGGCCCGCGCGGAAAGACCGCGCCGCATCGTCCGCGTTCAGCGGTTCCGCGGCATAGATCCTGGTTCTGGGCGAAATATGCGACAGGGTCAGGCATGTGCCCGAAACCATCCCGCCGCCGCCGATGGGTGCTACCACCGCGTCGAGGTCATGGACCTGGTCGTGCAATTCGCGCGAACATGTGCCTTGTCCAGCGATCACGCGGTGATCGTTGTAGGGGTGCACGAATTCGGCGCCGGTTTCAGCCTGAACTTCGGCGAAAATCGCCTCGCGGCTGGAGGTCGACGGTTCGCATTCCGTGATCACGCCGCCGTAGCCGATGACCGCGTCTTTCTTGGCCTGCGGCGCCGTCCGCGGCATGACCACATGGCAGGGAATACCCCGGCGGCCGGCCGCATAGGACAGTGACAGCGCGTGGTTGCCCGAGGAATGCGTGGCAACGCCCTTCCTAGCCATTTTCTCGCTCAGCCCGAACACCGCATTGCAGGCGCCACGCACTTTGAAAGCGCCGGCTTTCTGGAAGTTCTCGCACTTGAAGAACAACTCGGCGCCGCTGAGCTGGTTCAGAAAGCTCGAGGTCAGGACCGGCGTCCTGTGAACATAGGGTTTGACCCGCTCGTGCGCGGCCACCATGTCGTCAAAGGTTGGAATATACATATTTTACTCGTCCTTCATTTCTTGTCGCGGGCGCGGCCTAGTGCCGATTCTTTCTATAATAATCCTGCGCCGCGGCAACCCCGCTGCCCAGTTTGATCGGATACCCGAGGTCGGCCATAGCCATCTCGGCGGTGGCCAGCCCCGACAGCATCATGACGTCGGTCAGGCTGCCCAGGTGACCGATGCGGAACACCTTGCCGGCGACCTGGCCCAGACCGACACCGAAGGAGACGCCATACTTCTCGGACGCCTTGGTAACGATGTCGGTACCGTTGAACCCCTGCGGCACGACGACCGCCGTGACCGTGTCGGAATAGAGGTCGGCCGAGTCGGCGCAAGGCTTCATGCCCCAGGCAGCGACCGCCTGACGAACGCCCTCCGCCATACGGTAATGGCGCGAGAATACCTGATCCAGCCCCTCGGACAAGAGCATATCCGCGGAAACAGCCAATCCGTTCAGCAGTCCGACCGCCGGCGTATAGGGATAGCCGCCGGATTCATAGGATTTCTGCATGTCGCGGAAATCGAAGAAGGTCCGCGGCAGCTTCGCGGTTTCCATTTTGCCCAGCGCCTTGGCGCTGACACCGCAGATCGCGATGCCCGCGGGCAGCATGAAGCCTTTCTGCGAACCGGTGATCGCGACATCGACGCCCCAGTCGTCCATGCGGAAATCCATGGACGCGATGGAGCTGACGCCATCCACGAAAAACAGCGCCGGATGTTTCGCCGCGTCGATCGCCTTGCGGACGCCGGCGATATCGCTGCGCACGCCGGTGGCGGTTTCGTTATGTGTTGCCAGCACGGCCTTGATCTTGTGTTCCTTGTCGTCGCGCAGCGCCTGTTCGATCGCAGCGACCGGCGCGCCCTTGCCCCAGTCCTCTTCGATGATCTGGACATCGAGGTGATGGCGTTGGCACAGGTCGATCCAGCGGTGCGAAAACATCCCATGCCGCGACGCGAGCACCGTATCGCCCGGCGACAGAGTGTTGCTGACCGCCGCTTCCCAAGCTCCGGTACCGGATGCAGGGAACAGGATGATCTCGCCGTCCGTGGTTTTCAGAATCTTCTTCACACCCTCGCGCGCCGGCGTGAGGATCTCTCGGAACTTCGGCGAACGGTGGTCCAGCGTCTGCATATCGCAGGCCTTGCGGAGCGCATCGGGGATATTGGTCGGGCCGGGAATGAAAACCGGATTTTGATCTGACATGGCACTTCTCCAAACTTTGAAGCCCCATTAGACGCCGCGCTCGGGGGTTTTGCAATTTTTTCAAAATATTATTTCATTTATTTTATTGTAGTTTTTTGTACTTATAAATCAATAGCCTAGAATTTTTCAGTATATGAAGTATTTTTTCAAAAACAAAATTTTCTTGGATTTGCGCGGGAATCTTGCTAGATATCCGCCATGGAAAACGATCACAAAAGACAGCGCGGGCGTCCGCGCGCGTTCAGCCCGCGAACCGAACAGAACACGATCCAGTCGCTGGACCGTGCGCTGATGATCCTCAAGACGATTTCCCAGCAGGACGGCGTGTCCCTGTCCGAGTTGTCAGAGATGTCGGACCAGTCGCCGGCCACAGTCTACCGCGCCCTGATCACGTTGCAGGCCCATGATATTGTCGGCTTCGAAGAGGAAGGCCAGCTCTGGCATATCGGCCCTGGCGCATTCCAGATCGGCAGCCGTTTCCTGCGCCGCACCAACATCCTGCAACGCAGCCAGCCGATCATGCGCGACCTGATGCGCGAAACCGGCGAGACAGCAAACCTCGGGATCGAGCGCAACGACCAGGTGCTGTTCATCTCGCAGGCCGAAACGCACGAGACCATTCGCGCCTTCTTCCCTCCCGGTTCGCGCAACCACATGCATTCCTCGGGCATAGGAAAGGCTCTGCTGGCGCATTTCGATCCGGCGCGGCTGAAAGCGATCATCGACAAGGAAGGGCTGGTCCGCTTCACCGACAAGACGATCACCGACACCGACATGCTGGAGGCGGAACTGGCCAGAATCCGAAAGGCGGGCTATGCCGTCGATGACGAGGAACGCACCGACGGCATGCGCTGTATCGCGGCTCCGGTTTTCAACGTGCACGGCGAACCCTTTGCCGGTCTTTCCGTTTCCGGCCCGTCTTTCCGGATTCCGATGAACGCAACGCCGCAGATCGGCCGGATCGTACGGGAGGCGGCAGAGGCCCTGACGCTCGCCATAGGCGGCCGGCCGATCGCCGCCGGCGAAGGCCGTTAATCCGGCAACAGCTTGCCGGGATTGAAGATGTTTTCCGGATCGAGCGCCCGCTTGATTTGACGCATCGCATCCAGCGCGGCCGGATCCTTGCCGCGGCGCATCGAGCCCAGCTTGTAGACACCGATGCCGTGCTCGGCGCTGAAGGTTCCGCCCATATCCAGCGCCAGCGCCTCGACCGCCCTGATCACCGCATCGTCCCGACCGGCGTTCGCACCGGCGCCCTGCGGGTCCATCCAGACCGTGTAATGGATATTGCCGTCGCCCAGATGCGCGAACAGGATTGGCTCCGCACCCGGCGCGATATCGGCCAGTTGCCGGTTCATCTGCGCCAGATACGCGCCAACCCTGTCCAGCGGAACCGCGATATCCGTCGCCACCACCGGCGGGCGCGACAGGATAACTTCGAGCGCCGCCTCGCGGCAGGCCCACATCGATTTGCGTTGCGCCGCGTTCTGGGCAATCGTGGCATCAAGGACGGTGTTATCCTCCATGGCCTTGCCCAGAACGCTCTC
>JBFIHV010000328.1:0-3494 GCA_041601595.1 Amylibacter sp.
CCGCGCGATGGCCTTCGTGTCGAACGCATCCGCATCGGTGATCGACGCGGCATCGGACCGGTTGTTCTGCCGCGTTCCGACATTCAGGCTGGGCACGCCCACGAAAGGCGCCTCGCGCACACCGGCGCTGCTGTTGCCGATTACCGCGGCGGCGTTCTTCATCAGCTCCGAGAAATAGGCGAAGCGCATCGAGGGGATAAGCCGGAACTGCGTCTTTGGCAGGCTTTCGATCACAGTAAAAATATCCCGCGATCCGGGATCGTTGTTCGGTGCGATCACCACGAAATTCCGGCCCGATGCCTGCAAGGCATCGAACAGCGACCGCGCCTGCGCACCGATCGTTTCGGCCTCCGAGGTGACGGGGTGAAACACCACGATGCCATAATCCGCAAAGGGGATGTCGTAGCGCTGGCGCACCTGTTCGATCGTCACGCCGGAAGGCCGGCGATGCGTATCAAGTTCCGGCGAGCCTATGACAAAGATGCTGTCGGCCGGTTCGCCCAGCGCCTGCACCCGCGCGCGGGCGCGTTCGGAACTGACGAAATGGCAGGACGACAGCTTGGTGTTGCAGTGGCGGAATATCTCGTCGATCGTGCCGGACACCTCGCCGCCCTCGATATGGGCGCAGCGGATGTAGTTGGTGGCGCAGACCAGCGCACAGGCCAGCGCCTCGACCCGGTCGCCGTGGATCACCACCAGATCGGGCTTGTGCTCGCAGACGAAATCCGAGAACCCGAGGATGGTTTTCGACAGCACCAGATCCTGCGGATCGTCGGCGCGCTGGTTGATATAGTCGAAGACCTCGACGCCCTGAACGCGGTGCACCTCGATCTTGGTGAGGCCGTAGCGGTCCATCATGTGCATGCCGGTGACGAAGAAACTGACGCGAAAGCCCGCATCGCGCGCGGCGACCGCCAAGGGCTCGAGCTTGCCGAAATCCGCACGTGTTCCTGTCACGAATATTATGTGCCTGGTCATGCCCGATGCCTCTTCCGTTGCCGCCCACCCTAACGGGTCAATCGCCCGCTCGGCAAGGCGCGGTTACTCCGCTTCCAGATCCGACCATTTCAGTTGCTGGTTCCGGCTCTTGCCGACCCGCAGCCGCCGCCCGACGATATTGTCGAACTCGAAACCGGGGATTTCGCCGGAACCGGGGCGGCGCGCCCAGATGTCCTCGGGCCTCAGGATGGTTCCTGCCGCAAGATCTTTGTCGGCCACAATCGAGGCGCGGGCGAAGCGGTAGACGTCCTCTTCCGGTCCGGTGCGCTGCTTTTCGTTGTGCAGGGCCGTGTGGATTTCCTTGGACCGGTCGATCAGGAATTTCAGTTCCGCCGGGTCCATGGAACAGGAAATATCCGGCCCCTTGCGGTAGCGGCTGTCCGTGAAGTGGCGTTCGAGGATCGACGCGCCCAGCGCCACCGAGGCCAGCGCCATTTCCGGCCCGATGGAATGGTCCGAGAACCCGACGACGGCTTTCGGAAAGGCCTTGCGCAATTCGGTCACGCCCTTCAGAGACACGATCTCGGGCGGCGATGGATAGAGGTTGGTGCATTCCAGCAGCGCATATTCGACGCCGGCCTTGTCCAGGATGTCGACGGAGGCGCGGATCGTCTCGATGGTCTGCATGCCGGTGGACATGATCACCGGTTTTCCGAAACCCGCGATATGGCGGATCAGCGGCAGGTTGTCGGCCTCGCCCGACCCGATCTTGAAGGCGGGCACATTGATGCTGTCCAGGAAATCCGCCGCCGCGCGCGAGAACGGCGTCGAGATATAGATCATCCCGAGGTTCTCGGTATAGGCCTTCAGCGCGATCTCGTCGTCCGGCGACAGGGCGCAGCGCTGCATAACCTCCCAGATCGAGACATCGGCGTTGGGGGGGAAGATCGACTTCGCCTCGTCGGTCATCTCGTCCTCGACGAAATGGGTCTGGTGCTTGACCATCTCGCAGCCGGCGTCACGCGCCATGCGCACCATCGACTTGGCAACATCCAGATCGCCGCCGTGGTTGATGCCTATCTCGGCAATGACCAGCGGCGGTTGGAGGGCGGAAATTTCGCGGTTCGCTATCTTCATCGGCTCAATCCTGTTTTTTTCAAGGTCTACCTGCGCGGGCGCGAACCCGCAATTGGAATATTGGAACAGCAGACCGGCGCGCGCGGTGCTGGCTCTCGACGGCTGGACGCTTTGCCACTATAGAATTCGGGGAAGCTCCGGCACCGGACCCCGAGATAGAAGAGACACGCCATGTCAGAACAGATCGTCATATTCATTCCCGCCCGCTATGCCTCGGCGCGCTATCCGGGCAAGCCCCTGGCGGAGCTTCGCGGTGCCGGCGGCACATCGAAATCCCTGATCCGTCGCAGCTGGGAGGCGGCCATGGCCGCCGAAGGCGTCGATGCGGTCTATGTTCTGACGGACGACGCGCGCATCGAAAGCGCCGCAAAGGACTTCGGCGCCGAGGTCCTTATGACATCCTCTGATTGCCGCAACGGCACCGAGCGCTGCGCCGAAGCGGTGGCCCTGCTGCCGTCCGAACCGCGCATCGTCGTGAACCTGCAGGGCGACGCGCCGCTGACGCCCGCCTGGTATGTCGAGGGCCTGGTCGCGGCGATGCGGGATGATCCGGACGTCGCCATTGCCACCCCGGTCCTTCATGCCTCGTCGGAACATCTGCGCCGCCTGCGGCAGGACCGGCTGGCAGGCCGCGTCGGGGGCACGACCGCCGTGCTCGACAGGCAGCGCAACGCGCTTTATTTCTCGAAAGAGGTCCTGCCGTTCACGGACCGCGATTTCGCCGAAGACGAGCCGACAGGCGTCTATCACCATGTCGGCGTCTATGCCTACACTCCCGAGGCGCTGGCCACCTACAGCGCCCTGCCGCCCGGAGACTATGAAAGGCGCGAAGGCCTCGAACAACTGCGCTATCTGGAAAACGGCGTGCCGGTGCGCTGCGTCGAGGTCGAGGCGCGCGGCCGCGAGTTTTGGGAGTTGAACAATCCCTCTGACATCGCCACGATAGAGGCGATCATGAAAAAGGAAGGTCTGGAATGAAGACCGTTACCATCGGCAATGTTTCCGTCTCCAACGACCTGCCGTTCACGCTGATTTCGGGCCCGTGCCAGCTGGAGAGCCTCGACCATGCGCTGATGCTGGCCAACGCGCTTGCGGAAACCTGCGCCGATCTGGGCATTCCCTATATCTTCAAGGCCAGTTTCGACAAGGCGAACCGCTCCAGCCTCGGCACCGCGCGCGGCATGGGGATCGATGCGGGGCTCGAGGTTCTGGCGGCGGTGCGCGACGCCGTCGGCTGCCCCGTCCTGACTGACGTCCACGACATCCCGCAATGCGCCTATGCGGCGCAATATGTCGATGTGCTGCAAATCCCGGCCTTCCTGTGCCGCCAGACCGACCTGCTGCTGGCTGCGGGCGAAACCGGCGCCGCGATCAACGTCAAGAAGGGCCAGTTTCTGGCGCCCTGGGACGTGCAGAAC
>JBFIHV010000329.1:0-3488 GCA_041601595.1 Amylibacter sp.
CGGCTTCTTGCCCTCGCCCTTCGACCGGCTCTCGCGCATCAGGATATAGAGGCCGCTGGCGATGATGACGCCGGCGCCGATCGCCGTGGCCCTGTCCAGCTTTTCGCCGAACAGGAAATAGCCGTAAGCCGTCGCCCAGAGAATCTGCGAATATTGCATCGGGGCGACGATCACCGCCTCGGCCCGGTTATAGGCGCCGATCATGAAGGACATGGCGACCACGCCCATGACCGCGACAAGCGCGACATAGCCGACATCTCCGATCGGCATCGGCACATAGACGAAGGGCAGGATCGCGCCCATCACCAGAAAGTTGGCCAGCATCGGATAGAGCAGCAGCACGATGCTGCGCTCGTCCGACCCGATCTTGCGGATCGTGATCGAGGCCAGCGAAGAGCCCAGCGCGCCCAGCAGGGCCGCGGCGTGGCCGATACCCAGTTGCGCGTTGCCCGGTTGCAGGACGATCATGACGCCGCCCAGACCGACGATCACCGCCAGCCAGCGGCGCAGCTTGATGACCTCGCCCAGGATCGGGATCGACAGGATCGTGATGATCAGCGGCGTGGCGAACAGGATCGCATAGACCTGCGACAACGGCAGCTTTGAAAATGCGTAGACCACGGCGGCGCTGGACACGACCGAGGCGCCCACGCGCAGCAGGGTCCACCACGGATGCACCGGGCGCAGGTTGCCGTCGGTCTTGTCGCTGATCAGCAGGAAGATCGTCATCGGAAAACCGAACAGCACCGCGAAGAACACGATCTGGAAAGGCGAATAGCTCGCCCCCAGTGTTTTCAGGATGACGTCATGGGTGGCGAAAACGCCGAAAGCAGCCAGGGAGAGGAGCGCGCCGTGCAGATTGGAATTCATGTCAGAATCTTTCGTCAGTGCCATTGGCCACGGCACAGGGTTTCGGCAATTACGCCGGTCTCCTCCCTTGTCTTGTCATCTTCCGCTGTAGGACAGTTACAGCGATGCGTCCAGTGCCGCGACGATTGCGTCGCCCATTTGCGAGGTGCTGGCAGGCTTCTGGCCGTCCGACTGCAACAGGTCGGCCGTGCGGACACCGTCGGCCAGCACGCGCTCGACGGCGGCTTCCAGCCGGTCGGCCTCGGCCCCCAGATCGAAGGAATAGCGCAGCGCCATGGCGAAGCTCAGGATACAGGCCGACGGGTTCGCCAGCCCCTTGCCGGTGATGTCGGGCGCGGAGCCGTGCACCGGTTCGTACATGGCCTTGGGCCGTCCGTTCGCCATGGGCGAGCCGAGCGAGGCCGAGGGCAGCATGCCCAGCGAGCCGGTCAGCATGGCGGCGCAATCCGACAGGATGTCGCCGAACAGGTTGTCGGTCACGATGACGTCGAACTGTTTCGGGGCGCGCACAAGCTGCATCGCGCCGTTGTCGGCGTACATGTGGCTCAGTTCGACCTCGGGGTAGTCCTTGTGCACCTCGGTCACGACCTGCCGCCACAGGATGCCGCTTTCCATCACGTTGGCTTTTTCCATCGAGCACAGCTTCTTGCCGCGCTTCATGGCCAGCTCGAAGGCGGCGCGGGCCACGCGCTCGATCTCGCTCTCGGTATAGCGCTGGGTGTTGATGCCGACGCGCTCGTTGTTCTCGGTGACGATGCCGCGCGGCTCGCCGAAATAGATGCCCGAGGTCAGCTCGCGCACGATCATGATATCCAGACCGGCGACGATGTCTTTCTTCAGCGAAGAGAAATCGGACAGCGCGTCGAAACACTGCGCCGGACGCAGGTTGGCGAACAGGTCCATTTCCTTGCGCAGGCGCAGCAAGCCGCGCTCGGGCTTCACGGAAAAATCCAGATCGTCGTATTTCGGGCCGCCGACGGCGCCCAGCAGAACCGCATCGACCTCTTGCGCCTTTGCCATGGTCTCGTCGGTCAGCGGCGTGCCGTACTTGTCATAGGCCGCCCCGCCGACCAGATCCTCGCTGACGTCGAAGCTGATGCCCCGCTTGTCGCTGAACCAGTCGATGACCTTGCGAACCTCGGTCATGACTTCCTGACCGATGCCGTCGCCCGGCAGAATAAGCAGAGAATTGGTGCTCATGATTTTGTCCCTCGTAAGTGTTGCCTCTGCCCTAAAACGGTTGCGCGCGGCGGTCAAGACCATCTCGGTTGCGGCGGCGGGCTTTGCGCCGGAAATCACCGAAACACGCCGCCCGCGCGCTATTCCAGATCGACCCAGACCAGCCGGTGGCGAATGCCCAGCTCCTGCCCCCGCGCCACCAGTTCGCCGTGTTCCCGATCCGGCGCGGGCCAGAACACGCCGGCGGCGCGGGGGATCAGGTCGGGGGACGGCAGGACGTAATCCACGCGCAGGTTTCCCGGACCCGGATCGTCCCGCCAGTCGGCGGTGTCCCGCGCCGGATCGCCTGATTGCGTCAGGTTGATACCTGCCTGCCGCGCCGACGCGGCAATCCCGCCGGGACCTTCCGGCTCGGGATCGCGGAACAGGCGGCGCGCCAGAAATTTGCGCAGCTCGTCCCCCGCGCCTTCGCCGTCGTAGGGATCGGCATTCAAACCGGCCAGCAGGATATGGGGCGCGCGGGAATAGCGCGCGGTTTCGCCTTGCGCGGTGGCGAACGCGTGCCCGCCGAGGTACTGCTCCCAGAACCGCAGCTCGTCACGGTTGCGCTTTCCGTTCATGTCTTCCGGCCCGTCGAACACCGGCGGCGCGGAATAGCTGGCCAGCAGGTGGATGCGCCGCCCGTCCGGCAGCGTCACCGGCACGTCCCAGTGACCGAAGGACGACAGCCGCAGCGCGGCCTGCGCCCGCGCCGACGGGAACGGGCCGCCGTCCGCGTGCACCGGCAGGTCCGGCTCCGTCAGATCGCGCCACAGCACGGTCGAGAAATCCCGCGCCCCGGCCAGATCCAGCGGCAGCCGCGACAGGATCGCCATGCCTCCCTGACCGCGAAATTCCCCGAAGCCGAAGGCATCCGCCGGGCCGCGCAGCAGGCCGTCGCCATCCAGATCGAGCCCGCTCGGCAAGCCCGCGTTTTGCGGCGGGCTGTAGGCATGCGGGAAATCCAGACCCTCCGCCTGCGCCACGCCCTGCCTCAGCAGCGCGCGAAACGCGCCCAGGGCGCGGTTCTCGGCGTCGTGGTCGAACCCCAGCAGCAGCAGGATGTCGGGCCGCACGCGCAGAATGATCTCGGCCGCGACGGCGACCTGCGCATCGTCCCCGCTGAGGATATCGCGCAGCAACAGGCCGGGCCCGTCCCGCGACAGCCCGGCATTGAACACCGCGAACCGCACCGGCTGCGCCTGCACGGAAACACCGCACAGCAAAACCGGCAGCAGGGCGCAGAGCAGCCCGCCGCATCGAAGCATCCTTGAAAACAGGCGTCGAATGTTCCGGCCTCCCGATCCCGCCGTACAGCCGGCGACGCATACCCCCCTCAGAGCCGGAATGGTGAAAATTGGTTTATGAATCGTTAAATTCGAAAATCGGGGTTTCGAAAA
>JBFIHV010000330.1:0-3482 GCA_041601595.1 Amylibacter sp.
ACTCCATCGCCAGTTTCTCCCGCAAGACGGCCAGCGCCTCATGGCTCAGGCCGCGACCGTAGGTCATGTTCCGCCAGGCCATCGCGCGTGCCTGCCCCGACTCGGCGATCCTGCCATTCAGGCCGCGGATCTCGTCCTCTTTCGCGGCGATCAGGCCCATCCGTTCGCTGTCGGACGGCGCCCCCAGCCTTTCCAGCTGAAGCCGGGCCAGGGTCGCGATATAGACGCCTTCGCTGTCAAAGTCGGCGGACTCGAGCGCGGCGATATCGGCCTCGACATCCGAAACGGTCCGCGCCGCCCGCAGGGCTGCCAGTTCCGCGACCGCAGCGTTCCGCCGGTCCTGCAACCGCCGCAGCGCGGCCGAAGCCTCGCGAAAGGTTTGCACCGACTGGCGCGCGTTGATCTCGCCGACGGGTCCTAGGGCGCTGTCGCCGGCACGGACCGTCTGGCTCAGAGCATCCGGCGAGCTGCGGAAACCGTCGCCGTCGCCCGCCGCCTCGGCGGCGCCGAAGCCGAGACTCGCGACAAGAATGACCGTTCCCAGCTCTGCGGACCTCAATCCGATCGCCATTTCGCGCCTCCTCCACAGTGCACCCGGCTTCGGGTCCCCGTTTGGTTCGCAGCAAAGGCATCAAATCAAGCGCTTATTTACAATAAGAAAAATCCGTTTCTGTCGCGCCGTATAACGTTCGGCCAACACCGCTAAACCAAAGTTTATCGCATTGTGGCGGCATTGTGGCGAAGAGAGCCGCCGTTGTAGTATTTCAACCACAGGTAATTCACGGATGAATTGTTTACGGGATGGCAGGATTCTCCGGCGGCAGGCCCCTAGATGCGGCGTCCGCTTTCAAACAGCGCCTCGGACGGCCGCATGAAGCCGGACGGAATGCCGCGACGGCTCTGAAGCCCGGGCCTGAGCCACTTCGCGACCATCGGATGATCGGGGTCCGCAACGCCGAGGCGCACCAGCAGGGCCGCCATCGCGATCTCGGCGGCGCGGTTGGCGCCGTCGGCGACCTTCAGCGCGACGCCAAGCCCGCGCTGCGGCAGGATCGCGGTGTAGACGCCCTCGGCGCCATGCTTGAGCGCCGTCGGCCCCCGCATCGCCGCCATCAGTTCGGTTTCCGAGCGGCCCGTTCCCGCGACCAGTTCCGGATGGGCCGCCATGGCGGCGGTCAGCCGCGCCGCGGCGTCGCGGCGAACGCCCGACAGGCCGGACGGGTCCGCCATCCGCGCCATGGCGGTGGCCAACCCTTTCAAGGTAGTGGCGAAATTCGGCGCCGAACAGCCGTCCACGGCATATCCGGGCGAGGCCTCGCCGCACATTTCCTCGAACGCCTGTTTCACGGCTTTCTGCACCGGATGGTCCAGTTCGATATATTCCGGTCCGGCCTTCAGGTGATCCGTCAGGGTCAGGAAACCGGTATGCTTGCCGGAGCAATTGTTGTGGCGCTGGTCCTCGTGCCGGCCGGAACAGGCCAGTTCTATGTGATAGTCGTGATCTTCCGACCATTGCGCGCCGCAGCGCAGGTCGGTTTCGGTCAGACCGATATCGGACAGCCAGCCTGTCACCAGATCGACGTGAAACTTCTCGCCCGAATGCGAGGCGCAGGCGAGCGCGAGGTGCCGCGCATCCAGCCCGCGGGCCGCCGCCGCGCCGCTTTCGATCAGCGGCAGCGCCTGCAGCATCTTGCAGGAGGAACGCGGCAGAATGGTCTTCGCGGGGTTGCCGAAGGCCCAGATCACCGCGCCCGAGGCGTCGCAGATCACGGCATCGCCGCCGTGAAGCGACTCCAGAACGTCACCGCGCCACAGCTCGACCAGAACAGAAGTGTTGTCCATTTTCTTCCCTTTTGGCCGAACCTTGCCTCTTTTGCCGGCGATGATCAATCCATACTGGAAAATGGCAGGCAATTTGGTCTATTGTAGATGAAAGGGCGTAAAACGCCCGGTGGAGAGTGGACAAACCACTCGGACAAGGCAGAACATTACAGGCAGAAACGGGTCGGAGGCTCAGATCCCATGAAGAATATTTTCGGAATTACCAGCGGCGCCCTGATCGCCGCGATCAGCCTGTCGGGCGCGGCGTTTTCGCAGACCTCGAACAGCCGGGTCGACGCCAGCACCGACTGGGCCGTGTTCGTCGAGGACAGCCCCAGCAAGATGTGCTGGGTGGTGTCGGCGCCCACCAAGATCGAGAACAGCAAGCAGGGCGTCTCGCGCGGCGAGATACAGCTGATGGTCACCTACCGGCCCGGATCGGCGAATGCCGAGGTCGCCTTCACCGGCGGATACCCGTTCAAGCCCGACAGCACCGTCAAGATGCAGATCGGCGCGGCCGTCTATGACCTCTATGTCGACGGCGAATGGGCCTGGCCCGCCTCTTCCGGCGACGATGCGGAAATCCGCGAATCGATGAAGGCGGGGGCGAGCGCCCTGCTGACCGGCGAAAGCTCTCGCGGCACCGTGACAAAGGATACATTTTCGCTGAACGGTTTCACCGCCGCACTGGCGGCGGCCGAAAAGAATTGCACATAAGGCTTCCGGTTTGCCGCGATAGGCACTATGTGGCCTGATTGCCGCGACACCGAAGCCAGAAAGCACATGACATGCCCGCCGACGCACCGATCACACAGGACCTGCTGACCATTCCGCGCAAGATGCCGGAAGGGGCTCTGCCGAATCTGATCGGCCTGCGCCGCGAAGCGATGGCCGAGGCGCTGGCCCGGATCGGCACGCCGGAGAAACAGGTCAGGATGCGCGTCGGCCAGGTCTGGCAGTGGATCTACCACAAGGGCGCCACCTCGTTCGAGGACATGACCAACCTGTCCAAGGACTATCGCGCCCTGCTGGCGGAGAATTTCGCGCTGGACCGGCCGGAGGTGGTCCTGCGGCAGGTCTCCAGGGACGGCACCCGCAAATACCTCTTGCGCATCGCCGGCGGGCACGAGGTCGAGGCCGTCTATATCCCCGAGAAGAACCGTGGCACGCTGTGCATTTCCTCGCAGGTCGGCTGCACGCTGACCTGTTCCTTCTGCCACACCGGCACCCAGAAACTGGTGCGCAACCTGACGGCGGCGGAAATCGTCGGCCAGATCCTGGTGGCGCGCGACGATCTGGAGGAATGGGGCAAACCGGCGGGCGACAAGCGCCTGATCTCGAACGTCGTGCTGATGGGCATGGGCGAGCCGCTCTACAACACCGACAACGTGCGCGACGCCATGCTGATCGCCATGGACAACGAAGGCATATCCCTGTCGCGCCGACGCATCACGCTATCCACCTCCGGCATCGTGCCCGAGATCATCCGCGCCGGTCAGGAAATCGGCTGCATGCTGGCGATTTCCTTCCACGCCACCACCGACGAGGTGCGCGACAAGCTGGTGCCGATCAACCGCAAGCACAAGATCGCGGAATTGCTTCAGGCCTGCCGCGACTATCCGCGCCTGTCGAACGCCGAGCGCATCACATTCGAATACGTG
>JBFIHV010000331.1:0-3463 GCA_041601595.1 Amylibacter sp.
ATTGGCTCGGGTTCCTGCCGGATGTCTGGTGGGTCGAACCGGCGAAGTAAAGCGCCCCTAGGCGCCCAGCGTCCCTAACAGCGACGCCGCGATCGACAGCATGATAACTGCGATCGCGGTGTCCAGAATGCGCCACGACCGCGCCGATTGCATGACCGGCGCAATGACGCGACCGCCATAACCCAGCGAGAAAAAGAACCCGAACGATGCGGCGGAGGCCGCAATCGCGAATACCGCGCGCTGGTCGGGGCTCTCGTATTGGGCGGAAATCGCACCCAGCAGGCCCATCGTATCAAGATAGACATGCGGGTTCAGCCATGTGACCGCGGCCAGCGTCAGCAGAACTTTCCGCAGTCCGGGCTTTTGGCCCTGCAACTCCATGTGATACGCGCCGCGCCAGGCGTCACGCAGGCGCAACGCCGCGTAGCCCGTCAGAAAGACCGCGCCCGCGACAGCGAGGATCGTCGGCAAGGCCGGAAACGATGCGACAACCGCGCTGAACCCGAGGACGCCGGCAACCACCAGTATCGTGTCGGACAGGGCGCAAAACAGGCAGACCAGAAAGATGTGGTTCCGGGTCAGGGATTGCCGCAGAACGAATGCGTTCTGGGCGCCGATCGCGACAATGAGAGACAGGCCGGAAAAGAATCCGGTCAGCGCGGCGGCGAACATCGGGAACCCCCCTAGGACCCGGCTTTTCGTCGGGCTGTCGCGGGCGGTTTGACACGCGCGACTTTCGCCGAGTTCTTCAATTTCTCTTCCTTGGTCGGCGGGATCACCAGACCGGCGGAAATGATCAGCTTTGCGGCTTCCTCGACATCCATGTCGAGGATTATCACCTCGGACCTTGGAACGAACAGCAGGAAACCCGAGGTCGGGTTCGGCGTGGTCGGAAGGAAGACGCTCAACAGATCCGGCGCGCCGGTTCGTTGCAGAACCTCGCCGCCGGCTTCGGTGGAGACAAATGCGATGGCCCAGATCCCCTTGCGCGGGTATTCGACCAGACAGGCTTTCTCGAAGGACTTGCTGGACTGGCTGAAAACGGTTTCGACGATCTGTTTCAGCCCGTTGTAGATCGACCGGACAATCGGCATCCGGTCCACGATGCTTTCGGCCATGCGGACCAGGGATCGGCCGAACAGGCCTTTGGTCAGCGCGCCGACGAATGTGGTGAAAACCAGAAACACCACCAACCCCATGCCGCGGATATCGACGTAATTGGCGGGGTTATATTTGGCCGGCAGGAACGGCAGGACGCGCGAATCGACGAAGCCGACAAAACTCCAGACCAGATAAATGGTCAGCGACACCGGCAGGACGACGGCCAGTCCCGTCAGAAAGTTCGTGCGGACGGAACCGAGTAACCCGTGCTTTTTGCGTGGTTCTATGAGTTTCTTGGGCCTTTTGCTCTGTGCCATTTCAACATCCTGGTAAATTCGCCCTATAATTAGGTCACCGGAGCCGGTCTGACAATGGCTCTATGAGCGCCTCATCCCAGCGCCAGAGCGATTTCCGCCGCAAGTTTCGCGTTGTTCTCGATCAGGGCGATGTTCGCCGCCAGCGATTTGCCGTTCGTCAGGTGGTAAATCCGGTCCAGAAGATAGGGCGTGACCTGCTTGGCCGAAATGCCCTCGGCTTTCGCCTCCGCCACCGCCTGCGCGATGATCGGCCCCAGATAGCTGCGGGGCAATTCGGCATCCGCCGGTATCGGGTTCGCGACCAGTTGCCCGCCGGAGAGGCCCAAAACCTGACGTGCGCGAAAGGCCCTGGCGATCTGGTCCGCGCGATCCATCCGCAAGGGCGCGGGCAGGCCCGACGACCGCGACCAGAAGGCGGGGAACTCGTCGGAGCCGTAGACGATTACGGGAACGCCGTTGGTTTCCAGAACCTCCAGCGTTTTCGGCAGGTCGAGGATCGCCTTGGCCCCGGCAGCGACCACCGTCACCGGCGTGCGCGACAATTCGTTCAGGTCGGCGGAGACGTCGAAGCTGAGTTCGGCGCCCTGATGGACGCCGCCGATGCCGCCGGTCGCGAACACATGAATTCCGGCAAGCGCCGCGCAGATCATCGTGGCGGCCACGGTCGTGGAGCCGGTCTCGCCCGAGGCGAGGCAGACCGCCAGATCCGCCCGCGACAGCTTGCGCGCCTTTTTCGTCAGGGCCAGCGCCGACAGTTCCTCGGCATCCAGTCCGATATGGATGCGGCCGCGCATCACGGCGATGGTCGCGGGCACGGCGCCGTTCCTGCGGATGACATCCTCGACGCGCATGGCGGTGTTCAGGTTGTCGGGGTAGGGCATGCCATGCGTGATGATCGTGCTTTCCAGCGCGACGACCGGTTGCCCGTTGGTGCGGGCCTCCAGCACTTCGGAAGAGAAATTCAGGGGCAGGGTCATAATGCGGTCTCCGACGAGATATAGGTTGCGGCTTCATCAAGGGCGCGGTTCAGGGCGGAACTGCCGTGATGGCCGTGCAATTCGGCGCAGATATGGGCCGACAGAAAGACATCCCCCGCACCGGTGTATCGCTTTATCGCGACGCTGGGCGGCGTCATGGAAACGGTGCGTCCGCCGATCGAGGCGCTGGCCGGATTGCCGCTGTCGGTGACGACGGCCTGCTTCACGCCCGTGGCGGCCAGTGCGCCCGAGGCCTCGGCAGCGGTGCGGAATTCCGTGTCCAGGATATACTCGGCCTCGACCCGGTTCACGTAGAGCGTCGTGTTCGGGTGGCCCAGGAACGGGCGCAGCCGGCGGGATTTTCCGGGCGAGGCAGGGGCCAGCCGGATATCGGCCTGCTGCAGGACCGGAGACCGCGCCATGTCGGAGAGTTGCGCTTCGGTGAAGTTGCCGTCGAGGATGATCATCCCGGCCCAGGGAGACTGCGCGCTGCCAAGCCGGCCGTCGCGCAGCGGCTCCAGCAGCTTTTCCGCGCCCTGTTCGAGGCTGTGTGCATCGGCGACCGCCGCGATCATGCCGGTCTCGTCTTCTATGGCGATATAACGGTCGGTGGACAGGTCCGGGGCGCGATAGACGAAATCGGTGCGGATGCCGCGCTGCGCGGCCTCGACGATCAAGGTGTCGCCGTCGCGGTCCTGTCCCAGACAGGTCAACAGCGTGACCGGCAGATCGAACCGCCGCAGGGCCATGGCTATGTTCATGGCAACCCCGCCCGGGATGACCGAAATCCGGCCCGGCTCGTCGCTTCCACGGTCCAGCGGGTGCGGGGTCTTGCCGACAATGTCCCACATGACGGAACCGGCGCAGACAATTGGCAATGTCTCTGGCAACGACGCTAACCTTTTCCCGAAAGCCCTAGTTCACGGTGGGTGAGAAGAGGAGCTTGATATATGACCGAAGCAATAGCAACTGATTGCCCAAAACGGCGGGGTCTTTCAAGGCCTTTGACATGACGATGCCGCCTTCGACCGTGCTCGAGATCATATCGGCCACGTCGTCCAGATCGAC
>JBFIHV010000332.1:0-3462 GCA_041601595.1 Amylibacter sp.
GAGGGGTCCGATATTCTCGTGCCGAACATCGGGCTGAACCCGACGCGGGCAGGGCTGATCATGACGCTGATCGAGATGGGAGCCGATATCGAACTGGTGAACCCGCGCGAAGAGGGCGGCGAACCGGTCGCCGATCTGCGGGTGAAACATGGGCCTCTGACGGGCATCGAAGTGCCGCCGGAACGCGCGCCGAGCATGATCGACGAATACCCGATCCTGTCGGTCGTGGCCTCTTTCGCCGAGGGCAAGACGGTGATGCGCGGCGTGCAGGAACTGCGCGTCAAGGAGTGTGACAGGCTGGACGCCATGGCCCGCGGGCTGGAGGCGAACGGCGTGAAAATCGAGGAAGGCGAGGACTTTCTGATCGTGCACGGGCAGGGCGGACAGGTCGCCGGCGGCGGCACGGCCAAGACCTTTCTGGACCACCGGATCGCGATGTCGTTCCTGTGCCTGGGCATGGCCTCGGAGCAGCCTGTCAGCATCGACGACGGCGGCGCGATTGCCACGAGTTTCCCGAATTTCGTTCCGCTTATGAAGGGCTTAGGGGCCGAGATCGCGTGAAGTTCACCGTCGCCATAGACGGGCCGGCGGCGGCGGGCAAGGGGACCATCTCCCGCGCTGTGGCGGAGCATTTCGGCTTTGCCCATCTGGACACGGGGCTGCTGTACCGCGCGGTCGGCAAGAAGGCTCTGGCCTATAGCCGGACGTCATTCTATCCCGAGGTCGCCGAGCGTCTGGCGAAGGAACTGACCCCCGAAGACCTGAAGGCCGGTGACCTGCGCACGGCCGCCGTGGCCGAGGCCGCCAGCAAGGTCGCGGCGATCCCGCAGGTCCGCGCGATCCTGCTGGAATTCCAGCGCGCGTTCGCGCGGCGCGAGGGCGGGGCGGTGCTGGACGGGCGCGACATCGGCACCGTGGTCTGCCCCGATGCGGATGTGAAAATCTTCGTGACCGCCAGCCCCGAAGTGCGCGCCAGACGCCGCTTTCTGGAACTGACCGAGGCGGGGGCGGAGGTGACCGAGGCGGGCGTTCTGGAGGACGTCATCGCGCGCGACAAGCGCGACGCGGAGCGGGCGACCTCGCCCATGGTGCAGGCCGGGGACGCGGTGCTGATCGACACCTCGGACCTGTCGATCGACGAGGCCGTGGCGCGGGCCGTGGCGGTCGTGGAAGAGGCGCGGGCGGCGGGTTAAGGTTTTCGTTTTTTGGCGAAAACGGCGGTATGGAATGCGTATGGAACCTGTATGGCAGGTGTATGGCGGGGGGTGCTGGCGGGGAAGGTTAACGGACTGCAGCAGTACGTACCGGTTCTGGCGGTACGGAATCTGTATGGCAGAAGTATGGCACATGAATAGCTGCTGGCGGCAAAGGCATTGATGTTAACGTGGGCCGTTGGTCACACGCGCATTTCTCTGCAGGCGTGTCTTCCGATTATTATTGCATGTCCTCAGGGCGCAAAAGCTTTTTGTTAATCACAGCCTTGTCGTATTCCTCAACCAGCGTGCGCACTTTCTCGCGCGTCGCCATGACAAAATTGTAACCAATGTCCAACTTACCGTTGTTCATTTTCATTGTTGGATATTTGTCCTTGTATGCCTGATCCGGTTTTCCATCTGCGTGGACTAGGTAGTGCCGTGCCTCCAGATACGGCAAAGCAGCTGTGATGATTGTCTCGTCGATGCCCAGATTGAGTCTGTCGGACATGTTTTTCAGTAGCCCGAGAGTGCTTCGTTCGCGTTCTAGATTGCGGACAATAGCGAGAGATACATGCTCACAGATATTTTCCCAAGATCCGAGCTTTAGAAGTTCTTTAGCATCCACAGTGAAGGAAAAATTTCCCAACAATTTTTCCGGATCGTACCCAGATCGAGAAACCAGTTCTAAAAGCGTGCGCATATATTGAGTGACTTCTTCGTAGACGTCTTTCACGTACGCCCCGTAGACCGTAGTTCGCAGGTGACCAGCTATCTTCTTTCTGCTTCCTTCATTATTTCCGTATCGTGCCAAGTGACTAAACTCTTTTTTGTTCACTCGCTTGAGGACATTCGGAGAGTTAGAGTCGGTCAATTCGTTTGCAATGATATTTTTGTTCAACACTTCCACCAATTCGATATCGTCGTCGAAGGAATTCAGGCGGGATTGAAATGTCTGGAGAATCTTGGAAGGCATAAATGGTTCTCTGTGTGTTCAAGTATTTATCATTTGGCTAAATGCAGTGTTCAGCAAGTTTACACTTTATCAGTTATGCCTCGATGACAACCCCACCAACCCCTTGCCACCCCCGCAAAAACCAACTATATGGCCCTCTATCGCGGAAAGCGGCGGCGGATATAACGTCAGAAGGGTGAGCAGGGCTGGAATACTCCGGCCCTTTGTGTTTGTGGCGAACCCTTTCGCAGAAGCGATGTGAACGAAACCCAAGACCCGCGGAACCAACCGTGCGGCCCGATAAAAAACTGAAAAGGAACTGATTTATATGTGCGCAAAAGCGACAATGGAAGACTTCGAAGCCCTCTTGGCGGAAAGCTTCGAAATTGACACACCCGACGAAGGGTCTGTCGTAAAAGGCAAGGTCATCGCGATCGAAGCGGGACAAGCCATCATCGACGTAGGCTACAAGATGGAAGGCCGCGTCGACCTCAAGGAATTCGCAAATCCCGGTCAGGCCCCCGAAATCGCCGTTGGCGACACGGTGGAGGTCTACCTCGAACGCGTCGAGAACGCCAAGGGCGAGGCCGTCGTGTCCCGCGAGAAGGCGCGCCGCGAAGAGGCCTGGGATCGTCTGGAAAAAGCCTACGAAAAAGAAGACCGCGTCGAAGGCGCGATCTTCGGCCGCGTCAAGGGCGGCTTTACCGTGGACCTCGGCGGCGCCGTGGCGTTCCTGCCCGGTTCGCAGGTCGATGTGCGCCCCGTGCGCGACGCAGGCCCGCTGATGGGCATGGCCCAGCCGTTCCAGATCCTGAAAATGGACCGCCGCCGCGGCAATATCGTCGTGTCGCGCCGCGCCATCCTCGAAGAGAGCCGCGCCGAACAGCGTGCGGAAATCGTCGGCAAGCTGGCTGAAGGCCAGACCGTCGAGGGCGTCGTCAAGAACATCACCGAATACGGCGCATTCGTCGACCTCGGCGGTGTGGACGGCCTGCTGCACGTCACCGACATGGCCTGGCGCCGCGTCAACCACCCCTCCGAGATCCTGTCGATCGGCGAAACCGTCAAGGTTCAGGTCATCAAGATCAACAAGGACACGCACCGGATTTCCCTGGGCATCAAGCAGCTTCAGGAAGACCCGTGGTCCGACGTCGAGGCACGCTACCCGATCGGCACAGTCCACAAGGGCCGCGTCACCAACATCACCGACTACGGCGCATTCGTGGAGCTGGAACCCGGTGTGGAGGGTCTGGTCCACGTGTCCGAAATGTCCTGGACCAAGAAAAACATCCACCCCGGCAAGATCGTTTCGAC
>JBFIHV010000333.1:0-3439 GCA_041601595.1 Amylibacter sp.
AAATCGCAGATGCAGGCGATGCAGATATCTTTCTTTACCCTGCTGCCCTCGATCCTTTTGTCGGGCTTCATGTTTCCCTTTGCCGGAATGCCGGGCTGGGCTCAGGCTATCGGAACAGCGATCCCGGCGACCCATTTCCTGCGCCTGACCCGCAAGGTCATGCTCAAGGGCGCGGAATTCGCCGACATCGCGGGCGACATGTTCGCCATGACCGCAATCATGCTCGTCATCGTTACGGTCGCCCTGAAACGTTACCGGCAGACGCTGGACTGACCGCGCCCCGCCGGAAAACGGGGAGAATTGGGTTTGTCCCGACCCCGATTAATGTCTAATATTCAACTTCATGAAACCATCCTGATCCGGAGTCGGAATGACCAAGTCACTGCAGCCAACCAACCCTCCAAGCGGACCGGAATTCGGCCCGTGGTTGTCGCAGGCATCCATCCTGGTCGTCGATGACGAGCCGGGCATGCGGAATTTCCTGGTCAAGATCCTGAAGCCCCGATGCCGCAGGGTCGCCGAGGCCGCTGATACGCAAGAGGCCTCCCGCTTGCTGGACGAGGGACATTTCGATGTCGTCATCCTGGACAATATCATGCCGGGGCAAAGCGGTGTCGACTGGCTGCGCGAACAGCGCAAGGTCGGCTTTTTCCCCGACGCAATCCTGATCACCGCTTTTGCCGACCTTGAAACCGCGATCAGGGCGCTACAGGCCGGGGCCGTCGATTTCGTGCTGAAGCCGTTCCGGTCCAACCAGATCCTGAACGCGGTGGCGCGTTGTATCGACCGCATGCAGCTGCGGCGCGAAAACTTCCTGCTGAGGCATGAATTGCAGTCCGGCGAGCGGGAAAGCCGGCGCAGCAACCGCCTGTTGGGCAAATCCGAAAAGATCGAGGCGATCCGCGAAACACTCAAGCGCGTCTCACCGATGCGCAGCACGGTTCTGATCACCGGAGAACCGGGCACCGGCAAGGAGGTCGCGGCCCGTTCGCTGCACGCGCTTTCCGATCGCGCCGACAAGCCGTTTGTCACCTTCAACTGCGCGGGTATTCCCGACAACATGCTGGAGATCGAACTTTTCGGCCGCGTCAGAGAGCGCGACCACGAGGATGAGGAAGCGCGGCGCGAAGGCCTGTTCCTGAATGCCAGCGGCGGAACCCTGTTCATGGACGAGGTGGCGGAGCTACCCCTGGAATTCCAGAGCGCGTTGCTGCGTGTGATCGAGACGAAGCGCATCCGCCCCGTAGGGTCGGAACGCGAGGTGCCGATAGATGTCCGGTTCGTCTTCGCCGACAACTCCGACCTGCGCAAGGCCGTGGACGATGGAAAATTTCGGGCGGACCTGCTCTATCGCATCAATGTGCTTCACGTGCAGATGCCACCCTTGCGCGAGCGCCCCGAGGATGTCCAGGAACTGACCGACAAGTTCATGAACGAGATTTCGTTCGAGCTGGGCGTAAAGCCTCTGAAATTGTCGAGCGCGATCCGGCGCGGCCTGTCACGCTATAACTGGCCGGGAAATGTGCACGAACTGCGCAACCTCATCGAACGCTCGCTTATTCTGGGCGAATTCGTTCCCGGTTTCGAAAGCGCGCCGGACTCGGACAAGGAGGCGGCCGACGACAGCCTGCAATCGGTCGAACGGCAGCACATTCTGAGGGTGCTCGAAGAAAGCGGAAACAACAGGGCGGAAGCGGCGCGCCGCCTGGGAATTTCGCGCAAGACGATCGACCGGAAATGCGCGATGTGGAATGACTGAAACCGGCACAACCGACTCAAGTCCGCGCCGCCCGGCGTGGATGCAGTCGGTGCGTGTCCGGCTTCTGGTCATCGCCATTCTGCCGATGCTGGTGGTTCTGCCGCTGTTGCTCGGCGTGGCCATCGCGCACTGGTCCGCCAAATTCGACGAGTTACTGATCGCCAAGGTCAACAGCGAGTTGACCATCGCACACCAGTATCTGCAAAGCATTCTTGAAACCAGCGGCGAACGGGTTCAGGCGCTCGGCAATTCGGTTGCTTTCGAAACAGCCCTGGCAAGCGGCGATGCAGACGCGATATCTGCCTTCATTGACCGGCAACGTGCCGAACTTGGCTTTGATTTCCTTTATCTCACGCGGGTTTCGGGTTCGCCCGGTCCCCGCGGCCGCGTCAATCTTGACGAAGACCATTTCGCGGACTGGCCCGTCGTGGCCTCGGCCCTGTCCGGTACGGCGCGCACCGAGATCGACCTGTTTTCCGCCGCTGACCTGGAGCGGTTATCGCCCACACTGGCGGCGCAAGCGCGTATTTCACTGGTCCCGACACAGGCCGCCGTCCCGACCGAGCGCACGGTCGAGACGCGCGGCATGGTTGTTCACAGTTCCGCGCCGGTTTCCGTCAATGGCGAACCGGCGGCGCTGGTCGGCGGCATCCTGCTGAACCGGAACCTTGAATTCATCGATACGATCAACGATCTGGTCTATCCCGAGGCCAGCCTGACCGCCGGCAGTATCGGCACCGCCACACTGTTCCTGGACGATGTCCGGATCAGCACCAACGTTCGCCTGTTCGAAAATGTCCGCGCGCTCGGCACGCGCGTGTCGGCCATCGTTCGCGCGACGGTTCTGGATCAGGGTCAAATCTGGCTGGATCGGGCCTTTGTGGTGAACGACTGGTATATCTCCGCCTACGAACCGGTCGTGGACAGCCATGGCAAGCGCATCGGCATGCTCTACGTCGGCTTTCTTGACACGCCGTACCGCGAAGCCAAGACCCGGACGCTCTATTCCATCGTCGGGGCCCTGCTGCTGGTCGTCGTCCTGTCGGTTCCTATATTCCTCAGGTGGGCGGGCGCCATCTTCCGGCCGCTGGAACGGATGCTGAGCACAATTTCAAAAGTTGAAAACGGCGACCTCGGCGCCCGCACCGGTCTGCCGCCCAGCGCGGATGAAATCGGCTGGGTCGCATCGCATCTGGATCACCTTTTGGGCCAGATACAGGAGCGCGACACCAGACTGCGCGGACTGGCAGACGAGCTCAACGACCGCGTCAAGGAACGCACGCGCGAGCTGTATGAGGCCAACAAGCGGCTGGAGGCCACGACCAAGCAACTGGTCGTGTCGGAAAAACTGGCCGCGATCGGAGAAATAACCGCGGGGATCGCGCACGAGATCAACAATCCGATGGCAGTGATCCAGGGCAATCTGGACGTCATCCGCCAGGAAACTCTAAGCGATGCCGGACATATCGACACAGAGCTGAACCTGATCGACGAGCAAATTCACAGCGTCACCGTGCTCGTCAACAAGCTGCTGCAATTCGCCAGGCCAGACGAGTTCTCGGGTTCAATGGAACGCCAGGATGCGGCACAGGCGCTGGATGACTGTCTGGTGCTGGTCCAGCACCTGCTGCAAAAGAGCAGAATAACAGTTGTCCGGGAAATCGATGCGACCGGATCAAT
>JBFIHV010000334.1:0-3425 GCA_041601595.1 Amylibacter sp.
ATCAACAGCTGGCACACATGCCCCGAAGACGGTGCGATCCGCGGGTCGAACCCCTGTTCCGAGTACATGTTCCTGGACGATACGGCCTGCAACCTGGCCTCGATGAACCTGCTGAAGTTCTACCGCGACGGCAAGTTCCAGGCCGACGACTACGTGCATGCCACGCGGCTGTGGACCATCACGCTGGAAATATCCGTGCTGATGGCGCAGTTCCCGTCACCGCAGATCGCGGAACTGTCCTACAAGTTCCGGACGCTCGGCCTCGGCTATGCCAATATCGGCGGGTTGCTGATGAACATGGGCTACGGCTATGACAGCGACGAGGGCAGGGCGCTCTGCGGCACGCTGACCGCGATCATGACCGGCGTGTCCTATGCCACCTCGGCCGAAATGGCCAAGGAACTGGGGCCGTTCCCCGGCTACGAGAAAAACGCTCAACACATGCTGCGCGTCATGCGCAACCACAAGCGCGCCGCTTTCGGCAAGAAAGCGGGCTACGAGGGGCTGGACATCAAGCCGGTGCCGCTCGACCACAAGAACTGCCCTGACAAGGACCTGTCCGAACTGGCGCGCAACGCCTGGGACGATGCGGTCAAGATGGGCGAAGAGCATGGCTACCGCAACGCTCAGGTCTCGGTGATCGCGCCGACGGGCACCATCGGTCTGGTCATGGATTGCGACACCACCGGCATCGAGCCCGACTTCGCGCTGGTGAAATTCAAGAAACTGGCCGGCGGCGGCTATTTCAAGATCATCAACCAGTCGGTTCCGGCGGCTCTGGCGAAACTCGGTTATTCCACATCGGAAAGCGAAGAAATCATTTCCTATGCTGTCGGCCACGGCACGATGGGCAATGCGCCGGGCATAAACCACACGACGCTGATGGGCCACGGCTTCGGCAAGGCCGAGATCGACAAGATCGAAGCCGCCCTGCCGACCGCCTTCGACATCCGCTTCGTGTTCAACCAGTGGACGCTGGGCGAGGCCTTCTGCAAGGGCACGCTGGGTATTCCCGACGCGCAATTGAACGACCCGACCTTTGATCTGCTGCGGCATCTGGGGTTCTCCAAGACCCAGATCGAGGCGGCGAACAACCACGTTTGCGGCACCATGACGCTGGAAGGCGCGCCGCACCTGAAGGACGAGCACATCAGCGTCTTCGATTGCGCCAACGCCTGCGGCCGGATCGGCAAACGCTACCTGTCGGTGAAAAGCCACATCACCATGATGGCGGCGGCGCAGTCCTTCATCTCGGGTGCGATCTCCAAGACCATCAACATGCCGAATGACGCAACCATCGAGGATTGTCAGGACGCCTACGAGTTGAGCTGGTCGCTGGGCATCAAGGCCAACGCGTTGTACCGCGACGGCTCGAAACTGTCGCAACCCCTGTCGTCGGCGCTGATCGACGACGAGGAAGAGGATCTGGAAGAGTTGTTGATGGAAGCGCCCGCCGGAGAACGCGCAACGATACTGGCCGAGAAGATCGTCGAGAAGGTGATCATCAAGGAGATCGAGCGCACCAACCGCCAGAAGCTTCCCGAACGCCGCAAGGGCTATACCCAGAAAGCCATCGTCGGCGGCCACAAGGTCTATCTGCGCACCGGTGAGTACGAGGACGGCAAGATCGGCGAGATCTTCATCGACATGCACAAGGAAGGCGCCGGTTTCCGCGCCATGATGAACAACTTCGCCATCGCGGTGTCGGTCGGGCTGCAATACGGCGTGCCGCTGGAAGAGTTCGTCGATGCGTTCACCTTCACGCGGTTTGAACCCGCCGGAATGGTGCAGGGCAACGACAGCATCAAGAACGCGACGTCGATCCTCGACTACATCTTCCGCGAACTGGCGGTGTCCTACCTCGACCGCAGCGATCTGGCGCATGTCAAGCCGGAAGGCGAGAGCTTCGACGATCTGGGCCGCGGTGTGGAAGAGGGGCAGAGCAACGTGAAACGGGCCTCTGACAACTCGATCGCCATGATCCGCCAGGTCTCTTCGACCGGCTATCTGCGCAAGCGCCTGCCACAGGAACTGATGGTTCTTCAGGGCGGCAACGCCGGGTTGTTGGACGCCGGTGCGCAGGCGATGACGGGCACGGACGGGGCAATAGCCGCAGCGGTCAGCACCACCACCGCGGTCAACATCAAGATGGATGCCCGCGCCAAGGCCAAGATGCAGGGCTACGAGGGCGATGCCTGCGGCGACTGCGGCAACTACACGCTGGTGCGCAACGGCACCTGCATGAAGTGCAATACCTGCGGGGGCACCAGCGGATGTAGCTAGAATTCCAAGGGGGCGGGTGCGCTCGCCCCATCGTTTTCGGGACCACAGGCAAAAACCGAGCAGTTTCATACCAGAGCCTGAAAACGAAACTCGGGGGGATTTATCCCCCCTTTCTTTTTGCCGCAAGGGCGCCCGATCCGATCAGCGCAACCAGTCCGGCCAGGCTGATCCCGGACATGACCAGCGTCGCATTCGGAAAGCCGATCAGGTCCGACAGCCCGCCTATGACCAGCGAGCCGAGCGCCGCACCGCCAAGGCCGACGACGATCCAGATGCTCATCACCCGCCCGCGCAACTCATCCGGCAAATCCGACTGGATCGCGGTTTGCAGGCTGACGCCCAGCGTTGTCGAGGTAAATCCCAGGACCGAGGCCGTCAGCAGGACCAGCCCCCAGATTTGAAGGTTTCCGAAGGCGGCGACGGCCAGCACGCCGATACCGGTGGCGGCCAGTGTAACGGCGGAAATCCCGCCGCGCCCGTCGTCGCGCCCGAAGGCCTTGATCAGCGCCGCGATCAGGGCTCCGGCGCCAATCGCGGAGCCAAGCTGGCCGACACCGGTCGCGCCCCGTCCGAACTCGCCGTCCGCAACCACGGGCAGCACCTCCATCACGCCGCGAATGGCGAGTGCGAACAGGAACGACAGAAATAGGACGGCCCGCAGGTCGGCCTTGTGCCACAGATAGGCCAGCCCGAGCCAGAAGGCCGTGGAAAACGAAACGATATTGCCCTTTCCCGTCGTTTCTCGCGGTTGCAGGAAAGCTGTGATAATCAGGCTCGGTATATACAGCAGCGCAGAGATGACCAGGGTCGGCACGACGCCGGCGTGTTCGATGGAAAATCCGGTGAAGATGGGTGCGATAATCCGTGCGAGATTGAAATTGAGCGCGGTCAGCGCAACGACGGATGCGACATCGCTTCGCTCGACCAGCCGCGGCCCCATAGACATGCGGACAGGGTGATGCGCTGATTTGATCGTCCCAAGCGCCACGGCGATCACCGACAGCCAGAGCGCATTGGTTGCGCCGGCAGCTTGAACGGCCAATAGCGTTCCCGCGCAAAGCATCATGCCCAGATTTGTCGCATAGGCAGCGACCCTGATATTCATCCGGTCGATCGCAACCCCGAACAGAGGACCGGACAGC
>JBFIHV010000335.1:0-3396 GCA_041601595.1 Amylibacter sp.
AACGTTCTGGTCTACACCGCCCTGCTGGCGGTTCCCGCCTCCTGGTGGGTGCTGTTCCGCACGCGGTTCGGCCTGCGGCTCCGCGCCGTCGGCGAAAACCCCGGCGCGGTCGATACCGCGGGGGTCTCGGTGACGCTGCAACGCTATTGGGCGGTGATGATCTGCGGGGTGCTGTGCGGATTGGCGGGCGCGTATCTGTCGCTGGGCACCTCGGCGGCGGGATTTGTCCGCGACATGTCGGCGGGCAAGGGCTTCATCGCGCTGGCCGCGCTGATCTTCTCCAAGTGGCGCCCGCGCCCCGCGCTGTTCGCCTGCCTGCTGTTCGGCCTGCTGGAGGCGATCGGAAACAAGTATCAGGACCTGAATTTCTTTGGTATCTTCACGGTGCCGGTACAGTTCATGCAGGCCCTGCCCTATATCCTGACCGTGGTCATTCTTGCCGGTTTCGTCGGCAAGGCGATCCCGCCCCGAGCAGGCGGTCAGCCCTATGTGAAGGAACGCTAGATGAGCGCCTCTGAAATCGCCCGGCTGATCCGGAACCGGGCCGGAACCGAACCTGTCGATACCGGCCTGATCCTCGGCTCGGGCCTGTCGTCCTTTGCCGACGGGTTCGAGGGCGTTTCGATCGACTATGGCGATCTGAAGGGTTTTCCCCATGCCGGAGTGTCCGGCCACAATCCGACGCTGTTCATCGGCCGGATCGGGGCCAAGCGGGTCGCGATTTTCGGCGGCCGGTCGCATTATTACGAACACGGGCGGGCCGATGTCATGCGCCTGCCGCTGGAGGTGCTGGCGGAGCTTGGCGCGACCGAGGTGATCGCCACCAACGCCGCCGGATCGTTTCACCCGCACACCCCGCCGGGCGACCTGATGCTGATCCGCGACCATATCAACTTCTCGGGCCTCAACCCGCTGATCGGAGAGCCGACAGACCGGCGCTTCGTCAACATGGTCGACGCCTACGATCCGGAAATCCGCCGCAAGCTGGAAGACTGCGCCGCCGACGAGGGCATCGCCATGAAATCGGGCGTCTATGCCTGGTACTCCGGCCCGAGTTTCGAGACGCCGGCGGAAATCCTCGCCATGCAGACGTTAAGGGCCGATGCCGTCGGCATGTCCACCGTGCCGGAGGTGATCCTCGCCCGTTTCCTCGGTATGAAGGCGGCGGCGATTTCGGTCATCACCAACATGGCGGCCGGAATGAGCGACGAGACCATCAGCCACGAACACACCAAGGCCATGGCCCCGATCGGCGCAAAGAAACTCTCGCGGGTCCTGAAACGCTATCTGGCGGACGGCTTCATACTGGACTAGCCGCGCCCGACATAGGGCATCGTGTTGGCCATGATCGTCATGAACAGGATGTTCGCGTCCGGCGGCAGCTTCGCCATATTCAGAACGGCGTCGGCGACGTGACCGACATCCATCGTCGGTTCGGCCCGCACGCTGCCGTCGGCCTGCGGAATGCCGATCTTCATCCGCCGGGTCATCTCGGTTCCGGCGTTGCCTATGTCGATCTGGCCGCAGGAAATGCCCAGGCTGCGCCCGTCCAGCGCCAGCGTCTTGGTCAGGCCGGTAATCGCATGTTTCGTGCTGGTATAGGCGACCGATCCGGGCCGCGGCACATGCGCCGAAATCGAGCCGTTGTTGACGATCCGCCCGCCGCGCGGACTCTGGTCCCGCATCCGGCGGAACGCCTCGCGGGCGCAGAGGAAGGCCCCGGTCAGGTTGACGTCCACCACGCTCTGCCAGTCGGCCAGCGAGATGTCGGCGATATGGGCCGCGGCGATGTTGTTTCCGGCATTGTTGAACAGGAAGTCCAGCCGCCCGAACCGGTCCGCCACCGCGTCGAAGGCGGCGATCACCTGCCCCTCGTCCTTGACATCGCAGACCAGCGGCAGGGCCTTGGCATGGCCCTTGGCGACGCTGGCAAGCTTGTCCTTGCTGCGCGCAAGCAGGCCGACGTTCCAGCCGTCTTCCAGAAACCGCAAGGCCGTCGCGCGCCCGATCCCGCCGCTGGCGCCGGTTATGATTGCTGTCTTCGTCATGTCTGTTCCCTGTCCTGGCGCCCGTCCGGCCGCGCCGGCCTGATCGGGGAGTTCAATGCCACGCGCGCGACCTTGTGCGCAACAAAATTACTCGGCATACTCGTAACTTATAGAAAGCTGATACTGATTTCCATTATCAGTATCCGAGGAAAGGTAAGCATTCAATGGACCCAATGCCGCTGACGCCGGAAATGATCGCTGTCCTCGGCCTGCTTGGGTTTACTGTTTTCCTTTTCGTGTTCGAAATACTGCGCGTCGACCTCGCTGCGATCCTCATCATGGTCGTACTCGGCTCCCTCAGCTATGTTCCGGGCCTGCAGGGCCTTGCCGATGTCAGGCACCTGTTCGACGGTTTCGCGTCCAATGCCGTGATCTCGATCATTGCCGTCATGATCATCGGCGCGGGGCTGGACAAGACCGGCCTGATGTCCAAGGTCGCCGCCACGATCCTGCGCTACGGCGGCTCGACCGAGAAACGCATCGTTCCGGTGGTCTGCGGCACCGTCGGGTTCATTTCGAGCTTCCTTCAGAACGTCGGCGCGGCCGCGCTGTTCCTGCCGGTGGTCAGCCGGATTTCGGCGCGCACCGACATTCCGCTGAACCGGATGCTGATGCCGATGGGTTTCTGCGCGATCCTCGGCGGCACCATGACGCTGGTCGGGTCCTCGCCGCTGATCCTGCTGAACGACCTGATCGTGACCGCCAACGCCGACCTGCCGGACGCGCAAAAGATGCGAACCTTCGGCCTGTTTTCGGTCACGCCGGTCGGCGCGGCGCTTCTGGTGACCGGCATCCTGTATTTCGTTCTCTTCGGCTTCTTCGTGCTTCCCGGCCGCCGGCACGAGCGCCAGACCACATCCGGCCAGTCGATGCGCGAATACCTCAAACGGCTGTACGGGCTGGACGCCGATATCTTCGAGGTTTCGGTCCCCCCCGGCAACCTGCTGCTCGGCGAAAAGATCGGCGAGATCATGGAGGCGCATCACCTTTATGTCATCGGCTACTACGCCTCGGGCAACCGGATCATCGCGCCCAGACTGACGCATCTGATCGGCAACGAGTGCCGTCTGGCCATTCTGGGCAAGAAGTCCGCGGTTGCGGAAATGGCCGAGGATTTCGGTCTGATTCTGCATAAGGAGCACGACGTGTTCGCCGAGGACTTCGCCGCCACCAAGGCCGGCGTCGCCGAGATCGTGATACCTCCGGACAGTTCCTTTATCGGCAAGACCGCCCGCGAAATGGACTTCCGGCAGACCCTCGGCCTGAGCCTGCTGGCGATCTACCGGACCGGAGAGACCTACAGCTATGTCGAATCCGAGGACCACAAGGGCACGCGTATCGGGGTGAT
>JBFIHV010000336.1:0-3375 GCA_041601595.1 Amylibacter sp.
AGCGCCGGCGGCGTATTCGGCGAAGATGCGGCGGACGATCGAGGCTTGTTTCTCGTCGATCTCCCGCTCGCCGGTGGTGACCGAGCCATCATCCCGCAGCTTGCGGACAATGCGGTAGCCGTAGGAGTTGCCGCCCGGGATCTTGCCGGCCTCGACGCGCCCGCGCTGCCCGCGCCGCGTCTTCTGGGCCAGATCCTTCAGAAAGAGCGCGTTCATCGTGCCCTTGAGGCCGATATGAAGCTCGGATATTTCACCCTCGGCCAGGGTCAGGACCTTGACGCCGGCATGGTTGAGCCGCTTGTAAATCGCCGCGATGTCCTCCTGATCGCGGGAGATCCGGTCCAGCGCCTCCGCGACGACGAGATCAAATAAGCCCGCACGGGCAGCCGACATCAAAGCGAGCATGCCTCGATGACGCTCTTCAGCCTGCCGCACCTGGCGTTCTCGTCTTCCGGCGACTTCAGCCGCTCCGCATGCGACGGCTCCATGCCTCCATACTTCGATTTGTATTTGTAGAACGTGCCTTCGCCGATGCCGTGTCGCCGGCACACATCGGCTGTTCATTCGCCGGCTTCCTGTTCCTTGATCATCTGAATGATCTGCGCGTCCGTGAACCTTGATGCTTTCGTTGCTTCCGCTCCTTCTCCAGTCACGGAATATGCAGCGGAAAACTCTAATCATGAATGGCGGAATTTTCAGGTGTCAGAGCAGAAACCGAACCTAGAGCATCACCGCAAGGCGGGTGACTTCAGGCGATGTTTTGAAGTAACGGAAGGTGCTTGCTTTTGTCATTGGAAATAGCTAGCCGACCGCTCTGACCTCCTCTCAACCTGTTTTCCTCTGGCAGGATCCACCCGACAATTGCAAGCTGAACCGCATCGCCGCTGTGGTCGAGTGGATTTAACTTGGCGTGGCATAGCGGGAAACATCACTGACCTTTCAGAGACTGGTTCGCATTGGCCTGGCTCCAGCCGCAAAACACTTAACGCAAGGGGTAATCCTTGCGTGTGCGGGTGATCAACCCGGCTTCACTTCTGGTCGCGATCTGTCAAGTACCGTCCCAAAACGAAGGCCGATGTGAAGGCGACGATCGACGAGGTGTCGGCCGGATTCCGTCTGGACGATGGTGTTTGCGGCTGTTCCGTCCTCTTCGGGCCCGGAGTCCCCAGTGGCGTTCGATACACGAACAGCAGGATGCCGGCGGCCACAATTACCAAAGCGGCTCCTAAAAGAAATGCAGCTCTCCGGTTCCCAAAAGCGCTGCTGAGCGTGTCAAACCCCCAGAACAAGAGAAACCCGGCCCCGATGAACCCGATCAGATATGCAACGAGGACCAGCTGGCACCGGAACAGCAGCGCGCGCGCAGAACGCCCGGCACCGTGCGCGGCGGCATTCAACAACTGTGACATTCCCCCGATCACCGCCGCGACAAAGCCCCGACCAAAAGGCCTGCGGCGGCGGCAAGACCCAGGGAAACGAAAGGGTGGGCTACGACCGTCCTTTCCAGCTCCGCTTCGGCCGACTGGCCCCTGCGCTCGACATAGTCAGTCGCCTCACTGACGCCCTGGGCGATATCCGCAGCGAAGCCGCGACCGCGGCGTTCTGCAATTCCTGTTACGGTTTGCGCGAGTTTCGCCATATCTTCCCGCAGGGCGGACAGTTGCGCCACAACTTCATCGTAGTCGGCAGCGGCATTGTCTTTCTTGGCTGTCTTGCTTTCTTGCGACATCTGGAACTCCATGGTTTGAGATCGGGAAAGATTTCCCGCATATTTTTAAAAAAATTTACTAACCAACGTGCGCGGCGCCCGGCCGCCAGCAGCAACCCGCAGCTGACGCCGCCCGGTGGTCAAAAACATCGTGCTTCCGTCAGAAAGCCCTTCACAATTTACGCCTGGCACCTGAATCAAGGCCGTCGGATCCGGTGTTCTGGACGGTGACATTGCATGGCCCCTTTCTTCCGGGGATGTCGCGCTCTGTCACGATCGGTCCCCATTTCAGGGCGCGCCGGTTGGAGAGGAGACGACTTTTGACGATAAGACACCGCTCCGGGTGGCGGCGCATTAATCTAGGTTAGCTATCGAACTCTTTTTTGGAGTCGCCCTTTATGGGCAGTCCGGCATCTGCAACGACCGATGGTCGGCGCTGTCGGTGGCGACTTCAAGCCCGAGCCCAATCCTGTCAGCCCAGCCAATTACGATCAGGCATCCCCGTTCTGACGCGGCGTGTCGGCGGCGTTCAGAAAGCTGCCCAAGGTGTTCAGCGGCATTACGTTGTCGCAGATCACCTTGAAGCAGACCAGGAACGGCACCGCCATCAAGGCACCGGCGATACCCCAGAGCCACCCCCAGAACACCACCGTCACAAAGACCGACACTGTGTTCAGCTTTAATCGTCGGCCAAGGAAGACCGGCGTCACGAACTGCCCCTCGATGGTCGTTGCCGTGAGATAGATTGCCGGGGCGAGGGCGGCATAACCGAGATGGTCGAAGGTGACCACGGCCACCACCGCGGCAAGCCCCGCGCCGAACAGGGGCCCTATGTAGGGCACAAAATTCACGAAGAACGACAGCAGCGCCCAGACCAGAGGTTGCGGCATCCCGATGGCCCACATTCCGGCGCCGATTGCGGCCCCGAGGATCGCGTTGATCAGCGTTACCATGAAAAGATAACGCGAGACGCTGCGCTCGATCCCGTACACAATACGCAAGGCGCGCTTTTTGTCGCCAAACCGGGGAAAGGCATCGATCAGCTTGACATAGAACATGTCGCCCGAGGCCAGCAGAAACAACGCAAGCACGAGCGTGACCATTGTCGTGGCGAAAACCGAGGCCATGTTGCTGACCGCGATCGTCAGAATGCCGGGGGTCTTCACTTCGACTTTCTGGACAGAGGGGTCATCGGAGCCGGCGGTGATCTTGTCGACCTGGTCGGAGGCCTCTTTCACTTCTGCCACAGAGGTTGCGACTGCTTTCAATTTCCTGCCGAGTTCGGCCCCAAGCTGTGGTGCGTCGCCGATCCAGTTCGAGACCGGGCCGCTGACCAGAAGAGCCGAACCGCCAATAAGGGTTCCGACCATGATGATCATGGCAGTCGCTGTGATGACGGGCGCAAGTCCATAGCGTTGCAGCGTACGGACCAGCGGGCTCAGCGTCAGGGCCAGAAGTGTGCCCATCAGAAGCGGCAGTACGACATCTTTGGCAAAGTAGAGGCCGATTGTCAGCAGCACGAGCAGGATCAGACCCAGTGTGCGACGGATGGCGCTCAGATCGTTGGCCTGCGCTGCATTTGCAGGTGCGAACGAGGATGCGGCATAGGGGTCTGGTCTCGAACCGTTAGCGGCCCCTTCATTGGCAACGCCGTCCATCATGAAATG
>JBFIHV010000337.1:0-3357 GCA_041601595.1 Amylibacter sp.
CGGCGACATCGGCAAGCTGGTCATGCGCACGCCCGCGGCCCTCGCGACCGCGTTGGCGACGGCCGCCAAGGGGGGAACGATGGGCGTTTCGCCGACGCCGCGCACGCCATAGGGGTGGCCCGGGTTCGGGATTTCCAGAATGACGGTTTCGATGTCAGGCAAGTCGGAGGCGACGGGTATCCGGTAATCGAGGAAGCCCGGATTCTGAAGCAAACCGTCCTTTCCGTAGATGTATTCCTCGTTCAGCGCCCAGCCGATACCTTGGGCGGCACCGCCCTGCATCTGGCCTTCGACATAGTCCGGATGCACGGCTTTTCCCGCATCCTGGAACACCATGTAGCGCAGGACCTTGGTGGCGCCGGTTTCCGGGTCAACCTCGACATCGGCGAGGTGCACGCCGAAACTGACGCCCGCGCCGTCCGCATTGACCTCGAAGTGGCCCGCGATGGGACCGCCGGTGTTTGCGGAAATGGCCGCGATCTCTTCGATCGACATCGGATCGAAATCGCCCGCGTTCGGGCCGGACGGCTTGGCGCATCCGTCTTCCCAGATCACTGCTTCCTCATCAATGCCCCAGATCTTGGCGACCCGCCCGCACATCACCTTGATCGCGTTCCGCGCCGCCTCGATGGTTGCAAGACCCACGGAAAAGGTCACGCGGCTGCCATCCGTGACGTCATTGTAGCCCAGCGAATTGGTGTCCGCGATGACGGTCCGCACCTTTTCGTAGGGAATGCCAAGCTCTTCCGCCGCCATCAGGCTGATGGATGCGCGCGAGCCGCCGATGTCCGGATTGCCTTCGGTGATCCCGACGGTTCCGTCGGTGTTGATGTTCAGAGAAACGCAGGTATTGCCTCCGAAATTGAACCAGAACCCGCAGGACAGGCCGCGCCCCTGATTTGGGCCGAGGGGCGCGGTATAGTGGGGGTGTGCCTTTGCGGCCTCCAGCGTGGCGCGCAGGCCGATGGCCTCGAACGTCGGCCCGTAGGAGGATTTCGTTCCCTTGTCGGCGGCGTTCTTCAGCCGGACGTCCAGAGGATCGAGGCCGAGTTCCTGGCACAGCTCATCCACGACGCTTTCCACGGCATAGATCGCCATGGGCGCGCCGGGTGCGCGGTAGGCGGCTTCTTTCGGGCGGTTGGTCAACGCGTTCCAGCCTATCGTCTGGACCGCCTCGAGGTCATAGGCGGCGAAGGCGCTTTGTGCCCCCATCGAGATGGTATCGGATGGAAACGCACCTGACTGATAGCGCAGGCGGGCCTGAGCGGCGGTGATCCGGCCATCCTTCGTCATGCCGATCTTGACGTCCATCGACGAAGACACCGTCGGCCCCGTCGCCTTGAACACCTCGTCGCGGGTCATCACGATCTTGACCGGCCGGCCGGATTTGCGTGACAGGGCGAGTGCCACGGGTTCGATGAATACGGTCGTCTTGCCGCCGAAACCGCCGCCGATCTCGGATGCGGTCACCCGCAGCTGGCTGGCGTCCATTCCCATGATTTCGGCGCAAACGGTCCGGACGTGGAACTGGCCCTGGGTGCAGCACCACAAATCGCCTTTCCCGTCGGGCGTCATCGACGCGAGACAGGCATGCGGTTCGATATATCCCTGATGGGTCGCCGCGGTCTTGAAGCTTCGCTCGATGATCTTGTCGGCCTTGGCAAAACCCGCCTCCAGATCGCCGTGCCCGAACTCGCACTGGCTCGTCACGTTTTCCGAGAAACCGCCTTCGACGTTTTCCTGGGCGCGGTCTGCCTGAACGACCGGGGCCCCGGCGCGCATCGCCTCATCCACATCCGTGACATGTGGCAGTACTTCGTATTCCACCTTGATCAGCTTCAGGGCCTGATTGGCGACCGCAGCATTGCTGGCCGCGACCGCCGCGACGGCGTGACCGTGATATAGCGCCTTGCCACGCGCCATGCAATTGTCCTGCACGTCGCGAACGGACGCGTCTTCCGGCACGCCGAAATCGGCGGATGTCACGACGGCCTTCACGCCCTTCAGGGCTTCCGCCGCAGAGGCGTCGATGGATTTGATAACGGCATGGGCGTGCGGGCTGCGCAGGATGCGGCCCACGAGCATGCCGGGCGCCGTCGCATCGGCGCCATACATCGCGCGTCCGGTTACCTTGTCGATGCCATCGGGGCGCGGCGGGCGGGTTCCGACGACCTTGAATGTTTGCTTTGCGTCTGAATCCAGGGCCATTCTATGCATTCCTCATTTCGGCTGCCGCGATCTGGACGGCTTTTATGATCTTGTCATATCCGGTGCACCGGCACAGGTTTCCGGCCAGCCAATACCGGACCTCGGTATCGGTCGGGTTCGGGTTCTTTTCCAGCAGGGCCTTTGCCGCGACCAGAATTCCGGGGGTGCAAATCCCGCACTGCAAGGCTGCATGCTCGATGAAATTGCGTTGCAGCGGATGCAGGTGATCGCCTGTCGCCAGTCCCTCGACCGTGCCGATTTCTGCGCCCTCGGCCTCGGCGCCCAATACCAGACACGCGCAGACGAGCCGCCCGTTCAGGGTAACGCTGCAAGCGCCGCAGTCCCCGGTGCCGCAACCCTCTTTCGCGCCGGTAAGTCCGAGCCGGTTGCGCAGCACGTCCAACAGGGTTTCGTCGGGCGCGCAGACGAATTCGGTCTGGTCGCCATTCACGGTGGTGGAAATGTGAAGATTTTTCATGCGCGGCCTCCTGCGCGGTTGTAGGCGATCAGTGCGGCCCGTTTGGCCAGAACGCCAACGATGCGGGTGCGGAACTCGACGGTTCCGCGTTTGTCGTCGATCGGGTTGCAGGCGGCGGAACAGGCCGCCGACATGGCGTCCAGCGCCTCTGCATCGAGCTTTGTGCCGATGATGCATCTGGCCGCAGCATCGACCAGAACGACGGTCGGCGCGATGGCGCCGAGGGCGACGCGCGCAGCAGTGCAGGTGCCGTCCGCATCGAGTTCCAGACTGACGGCGGCCGAGGCGACCGCAATGTCCATTTCAGTGCGCGGCGTGAAGCGAAGATAGGCGTCGGCGGCGCGGTCCGGACGGGCGGGCAAGAAGATCGAGGTGATGAACTCGCCCTTCGCCAGAGACGTCCGCCCCGGCGAGACGGGTATCTCCTGAACCGGGCAGTCGCGAACACCTTCGGGCCCCGATATGCGCGCGACAGCATTCGCGGCGACCATCGCCGGCACGCTGTCGGCCGCAGGCGATCCGTTGCACAGGTTTCCGGCCATCGTGGCGCGACCCTGCACCTGCGTCGAGCCGATCAGTTGAAACGCCTCCACGATCCCCGGCCAAAGGGCGGTAACGCCCGCATGCTCGCCCAACGCGGCTCCGGAAACGGCGGCTCCGATGCGGAAGCC
>JBFIHV010000338.1:0-3340 GCA_041601595.1 Amylibacter sp.
GCAGCGATCAGCCAGGGCATGAAACTGGCGTTCTCGACCGGGTCCCAGAACCACCAACCGCCCCAGCCAAGTTCGTAATAGGCCCACCAGGACCCCAGAGCGATCCCGAGCGTCAGGTTGACCCAGGCCAGCAAGGTCCAGGGCCGCACCCAGCGCGCCCATGCGGCATCCACACGACCCTCGATCAGGGCGGCGACGGCGAAACTGAACGACATCGACAGGCCGACATAGCCCAGATACAGGAACGGCGGGTGAAACGCGAGGCCGGGGTCTTGCAACAGCGGGTTCAGGTCGTTGCCGTCCAGGGGCACATCCAGCAGCCGCTCGAAGGGGTTGGAAGTAAAAATCAGGAACGCGAGGAACGCCACGGAAATCATTGATTGTACAGATAAAACACGTGCCTTCAGCGCAGCCGGAAGGTTGCCTCCGTACAAGGCGACCAATGCGCCGTAGAAGCTGAGGATCAGCACCCAAAGCAGCATCGAGCCTTCGTGGTTGCCCCAAACCCCGGTGACCTTGTAGAGCATCGGCTTGGCGGAATGCGAATTCGCGGCCACCAGACGGACCGAAAAATCCGAAGTCACGAAGGCCTGCGTCAGCATCGAAAATGCGATCAGGATCAGGAAAAACTGCGCCAGCGCCGCCGGCGCTGCAAGGTCCATCCAGTTGCCCCAGCGTTTTTGGGCCCCGACCAAAGGCACGACTGACTGGACCAGCGCTATGGCAAGCGCCAGCACCACTGCAAAATGTCCGATTTCGGCCGTCATGGAAACTCCGTCACTGTTTCGCCGGAGTATACCGTCTTGAGGCCAAAGCTCAATTCACGAAGAGGACAGGTGGCACTTAGCCGCTATTGGCCCTTGTCCGCCGCCAGTCGTCCAGGGCCGCGTTGCCGTCAAGCGGGGCGTCCGGCGCGGTCAGGGGTTCCGGTGTCGCAGTCGTCTGCGCCGCGAAGGGAACCACCGCCTGCATGGCGCGGCGACCGTCGCGCAGATAGTGCAGTTCCCGCGCACCGAAATAGAACGACACGACCGCGCCGAGCAGCCACCACAGCGGATCGGGGACATGACCCAAGCCCTGCATCCGCGTCGTGAACCCCGCAGGGTCCCACATGGCATAGACGAACAGCGCCACTGTGCCGAGGGCCAGAACCGGCCGTGGCAAGCGGTTCAAACCGTTGACAAAGCTGTTGAAAACGCCCGAGGGCGCTTGCCCGAACTCGGTCCCGAACTGCGCCAGTGCGGCGGTATATTCCTGGTGCTGCTGCGCCATGCCCTTCGTTCTGTTGGGCACGAACACTTCGGCCACACGCTCGACCGCGCCGCCGATCTGTCCCGCCGACGAGCCCAGGCCCAGTAGATTCGCGATTATCCCCATTGGCTGATCCTGTTCCGGTGGTCCTGCTGACTGAAGTGATAGCGGGCCGACATGAACTCTTCCGCCCGCCTGATCCAGCCGCCTTTTCCGCCGTCCTTGCTGCGCGCGTATTTGCGCGAGGACGGACGCCTGTCCGCCAGCCGGTAATAGTAATTCCGGCGCGCAATGCCGTAGGCATCCACCAGGTGGTCAGGCGCCATCAGCATGGCGTTGCGCGCGGCCTTGACGGTCTGTGGCCCGAGCTTGCCATCCACGGCGACACCCAGCCCCATATCGTTCAAAACCTGCTGCAACAGCCTGACCGCCTGCGCGCCGGCATTGACATACATATCGAACATCGATGCCTGCAGAGGTTTCGGCAACCGGTCCAGATGCGGGCCGTGGAAATAGTGCTTGAGAAAGATTTCCCGCGCCCGCCCCCTGTCCAGCAGGCGCACGTCGGCGGCATCGACGTCGCCGTCGGCATCCAGATCCAGCCCCAGCCTGCGCATCGTATGCACCGTCACGCCAAAATTGGTCGCGCCGCCGGGGTCGTCGGGATCGCTCACGAACCCGCCTTCGCGCCGGATGATTTCCTCTGCGATTTGTTCAACCGTTTGCATGCCATCAAATTCCCGTGGATTTGCGGCAAGGCTAGTAAAACGGATTTTAGAAAGGGTTTATTGAGCGTCCGGCTGGTAAACGCCCTGCTCTTTCAAGGCATCGACGACTTCTTTCGGCATGTAGTTCTCGTCGTGTTTCGCAAGTATTTCAGTGGCTTGGAAGGTGCCGTTCACAAGCGTTCCGGTTGCGATCATGCCGGTGCCTTCGGAGAACAGGTCAGGCAGAATGCCCGTAAACACCACCGGCACCGAAGCGCCGCCGTCCGTGACCGCAAAGGAAATAGTCTCTCCGCTACGGACCAGAGAGCCCTCTTCGACCAAGCCGCCGATGCGGAAAACTTCGGACGGACCGGGCGCTGCGTCTGCGACCTGCGACGGGCTGCGGAAAAAGGCGACGCCTTCGCGAAAGCCGAAGCCGACCAGAACCGCGGCCACGGCGATCAGCGCAAAGCCGATGATTACCAGTTTGATCCGGCGTTTTTTCTTCAACCCTGCCATGGCAACCTCACGGGAACATCGGCGCGAATTCCAGACCCGCAGCCTCTGGCAAGCCCAGCATCAGGTTGGCGTTCTGGACGGCCTGACCGGATGCGCCTTTCATCAGGTTGTCGAGCGTGGAAACGATGATCACGCGATCCGGGGTCCGGTCGGCCTTGACGCCGATCAGACACATGTTCGATCCGCGGGCATGCCGCGTCGCGGGAACTTCGCCCATTGGCAGAACATGCACGAAACGCTCGTCTGCAAACTGCTTTTGCAGCGTTCCAAGGACCGCCTCGGCAGAGCCCTTGGCATAGATCGTCGCATAGATGCCACGATTTTGCGGCAGCAGGTGCGGCGTGAAGCTGACGGTCACGTCTGCTCCGGCAGCGAGGCTCAACTCCTGATCGAACTCGCCCAGATGCCGGTGACTTGCCACGCCATAAGCCTGAAAACCCTCGGACACTTCGGAAAACAGGATGCCTTCCTTGGGGCTACGGCCTGCGCCGGTGACGCCGGATTTGGCGTCGATGACGATATCGGCCGGATCGACCACTCCGGCGCGCAGCAAGGGGATCAACGGCAGAAGGCCTGTGGCCACATAGCAACCGGTGTTCGCGACAACCCGCGCCTTGGCAATCTCGGCCCGATAGAATTCCGGCAGGCCGTAGACCGCCTCGGCCTGGATATCCATCGCAGTATGCTCCAGCCCGTACCATTTCTTGTAGGTCGCGGCGTCGCGCAGCCGGAAGTCCGCTGACAGATCGACGACTTTTACGTGTTCCGGCAACGATTTCACCAAGCCGTGCGTCACCCCGTGCGGCAGGGCGCAAAACGCCAGATCGACGCCGGAAAAGTCCACCTCTTCGATCTTGGTCAGC
>JBFIHV010000339.1:0-3329 GCA_041601595.1 Amylibacter sp.
ACCGCGATGCTGTGGATTTATCAGGCGCTTGAGGTCGGACAGTGATGGCGGGTCTGGGCGCCATAGGATTTCTGTCGCCGTGGCTGCTGCTGGCGCTGGCGGCGCTGCCGGTGCTGTGGTGGCTGCTGCGCGCCGTCCCGCCTGCGCCGCTGCGTGTCCGGTTTCCCGCCGTCACGCTGCTGCTGGGTCTGAAAGACGCGGAGACCACGCCGGACCGGACGCCCTGGTGGCTGCTGGCTCTGCGCATGTTGGCGCTGGCGGCGGTGATCGTCGGCTTTGCCGGGCCGGTGCTGAACCCGCAGGACAGGGTTCCGGGCAGGGGGCCGCTGCTGGTGGCGCTCGACGCGAGCTGGGCCAGCGCGCAGGACTGGGATGACCGGCAGGAGCGGATGACCTCGATCCTGCGCGAGGCCCGGCTTGACGGGCGTCCGGCCTCGCTGGTCCTGCTGTCCGACTTGCCGCGCGATCAGGGGCGGCTGGAGTTCACGGCCGCCGATGTCTGGGAAAACCGGATCGAGGCGCTGGTGCCGAATGCCTGGGAACCGCAATACGAGGCATGGGCCAACGCGCTGTCATCGGCGGAGAACGAACCGTTCGAGACAGTCTGGCTGTCGGATGGGCTGGACCATGCCGGCCGCGATGCGCTCTTTGATGCGCTGTCTTCGATCGGCGCTGTGACGGTGCTGCGCGGCGAAGCGGATGTCATCGCCCTGCGTCCGGCCGCGGTCGAGGACGGCGATCTTGTGACGACCGTCATCCGTCCGCGCGGCAGCGGCGAAGCGACGGTTCGCATCGATCTGATCGGGCCGGATCCGGCTGGCATTTCGCGCGTTCTGAGCAGTGGTGACGGCGCGTTCGGGCCGCGCGACCGCGAGGTGTCGGTGACATTCGACCTGCCTTCGGAGTTGCGGAACCGTGTGCGCAGCATCGCGGTCGCGGGTGTCCGGTCGGCGGGAAGTATTCTGGTCACGGACGACAGCCTGCAACGGCGCAAGGTGGCCCTGCTGGCATCCGGTCAGCAACAGGAAACGGTCGATCTGGTGTCGCCCCTGCATTTCTTGCGCAAGGCGCTGGTGCCGACGGCGGACGTGATCGAGGCGCCGCTCGGCGATCTGCTCGACGCCTCGCCGGATGTTCTGGTGTTTGCCGATATCGGCAACCTCAACGATATCGAGACCGAGGCGGTCGTGGACTGGGTCGAGAACGGCGGCATGCTGCTGCGCTTTGCCGGGCCGCACCTGGCCGCCAGCGAGATCGGATTGCGGGAGGAACACCCGCTGTTGCCGACGCGTCTGCGGGCGGGCGGGCGCAGCGTCGGCGGGGCGATGTCCTGGGGCGCGCCGAAACGCCTGCGCGAGTTCGACCGGGACAGCCCGTTTTTCGGCCTGATGATACCCGACGATGTTTCGGTCGAAAGCCAGGTCATGGCGCAGCCCGATCCGAACCTGAGCGACCGTGTTCTGGCGACGCTGGAGGATGGAACGCCACTGGTGACGGCCAAGGATCTCGGTCTGGGGCGGGTGGTTCTGTTCCAGACGACGGCGAACGCCGACTGGACCAACCTGCCGCTGTCGGGCCTGTTCGTTCAGATGCTGGAGCGGCTTGCGGTCTCGACGGCGACGGCACGGCCAGACGCGGCCGATCTGCAAGGGCTGGTCTGGGTGCCGGAACAGGTGATGGACGGCTTCGGCGTGTTGCGCGACGGCACGGCGCTGGGCGGCATGGACGGCGCGGTTCTGGCGGCGGGCAAGGTCGGCCCCGACGCCCGTCCGGGCATCTATTCGAACAAGGACCGGCGCATAGCGCTGAACGTGATTGCGCCGGAACAGGAACTGGAAGTCGCCACATGGCCCGCCGGCACCGCATTGCAGCCTTTGGTCCGTGTCGAGGAAACGCCCCTGAAGCCGTGGTTCCTGGCGGCGGCCTTGGCGCTGCTGAGTCTCGACGTTCTGGGAACGCTTTGGGTCGCCGGACGGCTCGGGTCCGGCGGCGCGATGCGGGCGGCGGGGCTGGCTCTGGCTTTCGCGCTGTCCGGTCTGGCTCCGGACCCGGCATCTGCGAACGACGAGGCCGCCTTGCTGGCGGCGAACAACACCGTGCTGGCCTATGTGCTGACCGGCGACGCGCGCACGGACGACACGTCGCGCGCCGGCCTGCTCGGGCTGTCGACGGAACTGTTCCGGCGCACCTCGATCGAGCCTATCGAGCCGGTCGGGATCGATCCGGAGGCCGACGAACTGGCGCTCTATCCGTTTATCTACTGGCCGGTATCCGAAAACCAGCCGCTGCCGTCTGATGCGGCGATCGAGCGGATCAATACCTATCTGGCGACCGGCGGTATGATCATGTTCGATACCCGCGATGCGAACCTCGGTGGCAGCGGAACGGCCAGTGGCCGGAAATTGCAGCAGATTGCCAGCCGGCTGAACGTGCCGCCGCTGGAACATGTGCCGCCGGATCACGTGCTGACGCGGTCCTTCTACCTGTTGCAGGATTTTCCGGGGCGCTTTGCCAATGCGCCGGTCTGGGTCGAGGCGGCGCCGCCCGACGCCGAACAGATCGAAGGAGTGCCATTTCGCAACCTGAACGACGGGGTCACGCCCGTGATCATCGGCGGCAACGACTGGGCCGCCGCATGGGCCATCGACAGCCGCGGTAATTTCATGTTCCCCGTCGGGCGCGGCTTCGCCGGAGAGCGGCAGAGGGAAATATCGTTCCGCTTCGGGATCAACCTGATCATGCATGTCATGACCGGCAACTATAAGTCCGACCAGGTGCATGTGCCGGCCCTGTTGAACAGGCTGGGGCAATGACGGATTTCTCGCTCGAATTCGCCCCGTCCCTGCCGCTGCCGTTTCTGGCGGTCCTTGCGGTCATGGCGGCGCTTGCGGTGGGCTTTGCCCTGCTGCGCCGGCTGCCGGGCTGGTGGCTGCGCGCTGCGGCGGCGGCGGTCCTGCTGCTGGCGCTGGCCGAGCCGGCTCTGAAGCAGGAGGAGACCGACCCGCTGAGCGATATCGTCTTTGTGGTGCTGGACAAGAGCGAGAGCCAGAATGTAGCCGACCGTCCGTCGCAGATGGCGCAGGCGCGGGCGGCGATCGAGACGCGGATCGGGGCGCTCGAGAATTTCGATCTGCGGGTGATCGAGGTGGTGAACGATATCTCCGACCGCGACAGCGGCTCCATGGTGATGACGGCGCTTGCCAAGGCGGCTTCCGAGGTCGCCAGCGCGCGGATTGCGGGGGCCATCGTCCTGTCGGACGGACGCATTCACGATGCCGGGATACTCGACGCATTTCCCGCGCCCGTGCATCTGGTCATGACCGGCCGGA
>JBFIHV010000340.1:0-3328 GCA_041601595.1 Amylibacter sp.
AACTTCGATCTGTCCCGCTTTGGCTCCGCGCCGACCAAGTTCGATGTCGAGGATCTGGTGCCGCTGACCGCGAAATACGTTTCCGGTCTGCCCTTCGACGCAATCTCCGCCGATCTGGCCGCCTTGGGCGTGCCTGCGGAAATCGCAGAGTCATTCTGGGAAGTGGCGCGGGAAAACATCACCTTCCGGTCCGATCTGGCGGCGTGGTGGGCGCTTTGCCGCGACGGAGCGGAGCCATTGATCGATCCCGAAGATGCGGAGTTCGTAGCCACGGCAAAAACTCTGATGCCCGCTCGCCCGTGGAACGAAAATACATGGTCCGAATGGACGGCGGCCGTCAAGCAAGCGACCGGCCGCAAGGGCAAGGGGCTTTTCATGCCGCTGCGCAAGGCTTTGACGGGCCAGCAGCACGGGCCGGACATGTCGAAGCTTATGCCGCTGTTGCAGAAGGTGAAACTCTAGCAGGGGCCGTGCCGCCGCTCGGCCACGCCCTTTCCTTACCTATTCGACCAACGCAGATACCTGCGCCAGATGCCGGTCCACCAGCGCTGTCTCGGTGCCGGTCAATGTCTGGCTGCGGCTGTAGACCGGATTGGCGCGGTCATCGCTGATGGGCGTATCCCATCCGAGGGTGGTGGCGAAAAACGATTCCACGCCCTCTTGTCCGAAGACTTGCAGATAGCCCTGAATGACAACATCCAGATAGCTGAGCAGGATCGGTTTCCGGCCGACGGCCGGATCGACGTGGTCAGGCTTCGCCTGGTAGATCTGCACCAAGGGTGGCTGCGACAGGTCGCAGGTCAGCGCCCCGTCTGCGACCGGTGACCGGAAATACGCCTGTTCCCGTTCGTCGAGCGCGGCCCAGTTTCCGCCCGGCACCGACGCGATCAACCCGTGCAAAACCTTGCCGTCAGCCGGAACCGCGCTGAGGAAAGAGACCTCCCTGCGGGCCGAGGGCAACCAGGACCGCTGCCATCCGCGCACCGTTGCGGGGCGGCAATCCTCAAAGCTGTGCGTCAGCCGGTTCACCAGCGAACCATATCCGAAAAAGTAATGGCTCATCGGTCTTCTACCACTGGATCGGCGCGACTTCGCCGCGCGCCCTTGCGGCGTTGATCGTGGCGGTCGTCTGTTCGACGGTCTGGATGCGGTCGTAGGACGGCGGGTGCGTGGACAGCAGGCCGTTCGAGCCTTGCGTCCTGCGGAAGCTCTCGGCTCCGATCAGCGGGTCGTATCCGGCGCGTGATGCCAGATGCGCCCCGATCCTGTCGGCCTGCAACTCGAATTTCTTGGAATAGGCCTGCCCGCCGATCGCGCCGCCCAGATCGAGGCCGGCCTGCGGATCGGCCCCGATCGCGACCATCAATATTCCGCCTATCAGCGCGCCGGCGTTGGCGTTCCCGACCTTCTGGTTGATATGCTGCGCGATCTGGTGTCCGGCTTCGTGCCCCATGATAAACGCGATTTCATGGTCGTTTTTCACGGTCCGCAGCATATTGATGTTGAACGTGATAACCGGCCGGCCGTCCTTGCCGATCGACTGGTACGCATTCGGTGGTTGTTTCGGGTCGTTCAGCACCTCGAAACTGAAATCGCAGAACGCGAACTGGATGCGCGGATAGAGCGACCGGCAGGCGCTTTCGGCAACGGGTTCAACGCGCGCCGTCACCCGCCGGTAGTTGGCGATTGCCTGCGTGTCCGAGCGTTGCACCACGGGTTCTTCGTAAGGGGTCCGGGATACAGGACTGGGCTCTGTTGCGACGCAGGCCGTCAGCATCACAGCCATCGAGAAATGAATAACCTGTCGAAACATGGGCGGCCTCTGTCAAAAATCGGACGTTTTCCAACAATCTATGGAAATCACTCGGGAATACCAGCGGTTCCGGTAAAATTTCGCGTGATCGGCACGGGAATGCCACCAGAAACGCGCCGTGCAGGGTTGAAGCGGCGGCAGGTTTTCGCCAATGTCCGCTCAAATGAACATATCGGGGGCCACATTGGTCAAAAAGAACGTACAGGCCGTATTGAACGGATTGGGGATTGCGGTTTTTGTCATAGACAAGAACCGGACCGTCCTGTTTGCCAACACGATGGGCCGCAAGCTGTTCGGCAAGGGCCTGACGGGCAACTGCTTCGATCAGGCGGTATCGGACGACAAGTTCCTGTTCATTTTCGACAAGGTTCTTGGAGGCCAGGAAAGCGCCTCTGCCGACATTTTGCTGCCGACCACGGTTCCGACGCTCTATCGCGTGACGGTGACGCGGTTCGACGGCGAGGCCAGCAACGATCCGTTCCGCGCGGCCGTCAGTTTCGAGGATATATCGCATGTTCGCGACGCCCAGTTGATGCGCAGCGATTTCGTGGCCAACGTCAGCCACGAACTGCGCTCGCCGCTGACCGCGGTCTATGGCCTGATCGAAACGCTGCAAGGCTCTGCCAAGGACGACCCGGAGGCGCAGACGCGGTTTCTGGAGATGATGGAGACGGAAGCCAAGCGCATGATGCGGCTGGTCGACGACCTGCTGTCGCTGTCAAAGGTTCAGGCCAGCGAACGCCAGCAACCGGAAGACCAACTGGATATCGTTCCGCTGCTCGAAAGCGTCGTCAACACGCTGGGGCCGGTGATCACCAAGGAAGACAAGCGCGTGAAGGTGACTTCGACGCAGTTGCGCACCCATGTCATCGGCGATGCCGAAGAGTTGCGGCAGGTCTTCCAGAACCTGATCGAGAACGCGGTCAAGTACAGTCCGCGCGGTACCGAGGTCGAAGTCTACACGTGCAGCAAGAAAGCCGAGCCGGGGTATCTGTGCATTTGCGTCGCGGATCAGGGCGAGGGCATCGATCCGGTTGATATTCCACGCCTGACAGAGCGGTTCTATCGCATCGACAAGGGCCGGTCGCGGGCAAAGGGCGGCACCGGGCTGGGGCTGGCGATCGTGAAACACATCCTGATTCGGCATCGCGGCAAGCTGCAAATCGAGAGCAAACCCGGCAAGGGCAGCACGTTTTCGGTATTTCTGCCGCGTGTCGGGCGGGCCTGAGCCGGACGGGGCGCAAGTCCAAAATACCTGACAACGGCTTTTCAGTCGCCGGCCAGGGCGACTGTCATAATACTGTTACAAAAAATTCATAAATGTTAGATGCTGACTGGGTAGTGAGTCGCTGTCCAGACGAATCGGACGTTGAACCTTGACCACTAAGGACGTTTAAAAATGTTGAAAAAATCCTCCACTCTTGCGGCTCTGGCCATAGGCTTTGCCGCGCTGACAACTCAGGCTGCCGTTGCAAGGGATCAAATCCGCATCGTTGGCTCATCCACGGTTTTCCC
>JBFIHV010000341.1:0-3321 GCA_041601595.1 Amylibacter sp.
CCTGCGCTATTTCGGGGCGCTGATCTTTCTGGTCATGGGGGCGATGCTGATCTGGAAACCGGTCAGGACCCTGCGCGCCGACAGCCGGCTGACCGCGCCCGGCCTCTGGGCCGGATTCCTGGCCGGCCTGATGGTGATCATCGGCAATCCCAAGGCGATCCTGTTCTATCTGGGCGTGCTGCCCGGGTTCTTCGATTTCGGCGGGCTGAACCGGTTCGATGTGGCTGCGATCTGCGTCACCTCGCTGGCGGTTCCCTTGCTCGGCAACGTGATATTCGCGTTTTTCGTCGACAAGGTGCGGGTCCTTCTGACCACCCCCAGCGCGATCCGGAAAATGAATATCGGTGCCGGTGCCGCGCTGATCCTGGTCGGGCTGGTCATCGCCTTGAGCTGACACAAAATCTTGTGTCAATCGCGTGACATTGCCCGCCAAAACCCCTATATTTGCGGCAGATAAAACGGGAAAAAAACAATGGCCGACGAGCAGAAGAAATCCGAAGAGTACGGAGCGGAATCCATCAAGGTTCTCAAGGGGTTGGAGGCGGTACGGAAGCGCCCCGGAATGTATATCGGCGACACCGACGACGGGTCCGGCCTGCATCACATGGTCTATGAGGTCGTGGACAACGGCATCGACGAGGCGCTGGCCGGGCACGCGGACTTCGTTTCGGTGACGATCCACGCGGACGAGAGCGTTTCGGTCCGCGATAACGGCCGCGGCATACCGGTCGGCATTCACGAAGGCGAGGGCGTTTCCGCCGCCGAGGTGATCATGACCCAGCTGCACGCGGGCGGCAAGTTCGACAGCAACTCCTACAAGGTGTCGGGCGGGTTGCACGGCGTCGGCGTGTCCGTGGTCAACGCCTTGTCCGATTGGCTGGAGCTGAAAATCTGGCGCGACGGCAAGGTTTACAGCGCACGGTTCGAGGGCGGCTATACCGTCAGGCACCTGGAAGAAATCGGTGAGGCGGCCGGCGAAACCGGCACCGAGGTGCGGTTCCTGGCTTCGCTCGACACGTTTTCCAATCGTGACTATTCGTTCAAGACGCTGGAAAACCGCTTGCGCGAACTGGCCTTCCTGAATTCCGGCGTCAAGATCATCCTGCGCGACGAGCGCCACCCCGAGGCGCTGGAATCCACCATGATCTACGAGGGCGGCGTGCGCGAGTTCGTCAAGTTCCTCGACCGGTCGAAGGCGCCGGTGATCCCGGAGCCGATCTATATCGTCGGCGAAAAGGACGATATCGGCATCGAGGTCGCGATGTGGTGGAACGACAGCTATCACGAAACCGTCCTGCCGTTCACCAACAACATTCCGCAGCGCGACGGCGGCACCCATCTGGCGGGCTTTCGCGGTGCGCTGACCCGGACCATGAACAATTATGCCGGCAGCAGCGGCATCGCCAAGAAGGAAAAGGTCAGCTTTTCCGGCGACGATGCCCGCGAGGGCCTGACCTGCGTACTCTCCGTCAAGGTGCCGGACCCGAAGTTCTCGTCGCAGACCAAGGACAAGCTGGTCTCGTCCGAGGTGCGCCCCGCCGTCGAGGGGCTGGTGAACGAGAAGCTTTCCGAATGGTTCGAGGAGCATCCGCAGGAAGCCCGCGTCATCGTCGGCAAGATCATCGAGGCCGCATTGGCCCGCGAGGCCGCCCGCAAGGCGCGCGAACTGACCCGGCGCAAGACGGCGATGGACGTGGCCTCGCTTCCCGGCAAGCTCGCCGATTGCCAGGAGAAGGACCCGGCGAAATCCGAGCTGTTCCTGGTCGAGGGCGACTCGGCCGGCGGCTCGGCCAAGCAGGGCCGCTCGCGCAACAACCAGGCGGTGCTGCCCCTGCGCGGCAAGATCCTGAACGTCGAACGCGCGCGCTTTGACCGCATGCTCAGCAGCCAGGAGATCGGCACGCTGATCACCGCGCTGGGCACCGGCATCGGCCGCGACGAATTCGACATCTCGAAGCTGCGCTATCACAAGGTCATCATCATGACCGACGCCGACGTCGACGGCGCGCATATCCGCACGCTGCTGCTGACCTTCTTCTTCCGGCAGATGCCGCAGCTGATCGAGGGCGGCTATCTCTACATTGCCCAGCCGCCGCTCTACAAGGTCGCGCGCGGCAAGTCCGAGGTCTATCTCAAGGACCAGCCGGCGCTCGAGGATTACCTGATCGCCATGGGCATCGAGGGCGCCGTGCTGCGGCTGTCGACCGGCGAGGAGATCGCCGGCGCCGACCTGCACCGCGTGGTCGAGGCCGCGCGGTCCTTCAAGCGTGTGCTCGACGCCTTTCCGACGCATTACCCGCGCGGCATCCTGGAACAGGCCGCCATCGCCGGCGCCTTCGATCCCGGCCAGGCCGACCACGACCTGCAGGCGGTGGCCGACAACGTCGCCCGCCGGCTGGACATGGTGGCGCGCGAATACGAACGCGGCTGGAGCGGGCGCATCACCCAGGACCACGGCATCCGGCTGTCGCGCATCCTGCGCGGGGTCGAGGAAATCCGCACCCTGGACGGCGCCGTTCTGCGCTCGGGCGAGGCGCGGCGTCTGGCCCAGGTCTCGCGCGAGACGCGCGGCGTCTATGCTGACCCGTCGAAACTGATGCGGCGCGAGCGGTTCCTGACCATCCACGGGCCGACCGACCTGCTGCGGGCGATGCTGGAAGAGGGCGAGCGCGGCCTGTCGCTGCAACGCTACAAGGGTCTGGGCGAAATGAACCCGGAACAATTGTGGGAAACCACGCTGGACCCCGACGAGCGGACCCTGCTGCAGGTGCGCGTCGAGGACGTGGCCGAGGCCGACGACATCTTCTCGAAACTGATGGGCGACGTCGTCGAACCCCGCCGCGAGTTCATCCAGCGCAACGCCCTGAACGTGGAAAACCTGGACGCCTGAGGGCGCCCGGCGACCCCGGACACCGCACTCCCGGCCGCTTGCGGCGGCCGGGCGGCGGGGGTCATGCTGCGTCTGCAGCCGTTGTCCATTTGCCCAGGGCCGGAAAAAATATTTGGCGTCGACAAATCGATAACTTGTTTCCGCCACGATGCCCGGCGACCATCGAGGTCAAGGAATCGGGAGGTCCCCATGTTCGAGTTTCTGCCCGAAGACGTTCGCGCCGGGTTGCAGGCCGCGCAGAAGCGTGCGCTGCGCAAGGGATCGCGGCTCAGCGTGCACACCGGGGACCAGGCGTTTCCGATCCTGCGCCTCTGGGAATCGGGCTTTGCCGTCGAGTCCGGGCGCGTCCCGCGGCTACGCGGCCTCGTCGACATCTACAACGGCCCGCGCCACCTCAGCCAGGCGCTGATCATCGCCGCCTCGGATGAGGC
>JBFIHV010000342.1:0-3288 GCA_041601595.1 Amylibacter sp.
AGGTGGTTCAGGTGCAGGTGGATATGGTCCTTTTCAGGGCCGACGCCGCGGCCTTCGCGGATCTCGATGGTCATGCAGCGCGACACCACATCGCGCGAGGCCAGATCCTTGTAGGTCGGCGCATAGCGCTCCATGAAGCGCTCGCCCTCGGAGTTGGTCAGATAACCGCCCTCGCCGCGCGCGCCCTCGGTGATCAGCGTGCCGGAGCCATAGATGCCGGTCGGGTGGAACTGGACGAATTCCATGTCCTGCAACGGCAGGCCCTGACGCGCCACCATGCCGCCGCCGTCGCCGGTGCAGGTGTGGGCCGAGGTGGCGCTGAAATAGGCGCGGCCATAGCCGCCGGTGGCCAGAACCACCATCTTGGCGTTGAACCGGTGCAGCGTGCCGTCGTCCAGTTTCCACGCCATGATCCCCTGGCAGCGCCCGTCCTCGGACATGATCAGGTCAGTGGCGAAATACTCGATGTAGAATTCCGCGTTGTTCTTCAGCGACTGGCCATAGAGCGTGTGCAGGATGGCGTGGCCGGTGCGGTCGGCGGCGGCGCAGGTGCGCTGCACCGGCGGGCCCTCGCCGAATTCGGTGGTGTGGCCGCCGAACGGACGCTGATAGATTTTTCCGTCCTCGGTACGGGAAAACGGTACGCCGTAATGGTCCAGCTCATAGACCGCCTTGGGCGCCTCGCGCGTCAGGTATTCCATCGCATCGGTGTCGCCCAGCCAGTCGGACCCCTTGACGGTATCGTACATGTGCCACTGCCAGTGGTCCGGCCCCATGTTCTGCAAGCTCGCGGCAATGCCGCCCTGCGCCGCGACCGTGTGCGAGCGTGTCGGGAAAACCTTGGTGATGCAGGCGGTCTTCAGCCCCTGCTCCGCCATGCCCAGCGTGGCGCGCAGACCGGCGCCGCCGGCTCCGACAACGACGACGTCATAGGTATGGTCGATGAATTCGTAAGATGACATGTAAGTCTCCGTTCAGCCGCTGAACGCGATTTTTGCGACGGCGAAAATTCCGGCCAGACCGAAGGCCCAGCATCCGAGTTTGGTGGCGATCAGCAGGCTCAGCAGCGCACCCTTGCCATGGACATAGTCCTCGATCACGACCTGCAGGCCCTCTTCCAGATGTTTGAACGTCACCAGCAGGAACAGGATCACCGCGATCGCCTTCAGCGGGTTCCGGAAGGCGGCCACGACGGTTTCATAACTCTCGCCGATCAGCGGCGCCACGATGCACAGGAAGGCCAGCGTCAGCGGGATCAGCGCCACGGCCTTCAGCCTCTCGCCGAACCAGTGCTCCGCGCCCTGCTTGGCGCTGCCCAGCCCGATGACGCGGCCCATATCGGTTTTGTAGCTCATTGTCCGGCCTCCCTAAAGGATCACGAGGGTCAGCAACGTCAGGACGAAACTGCCGCCGATCATCACATAGCCCATCATATCGGCTGTTTTCAGTTCGAAGCCGTAGCCCATGTCCCAGATCAGGTGCCGCACACCGCCCAGAAAATGGTACCACAGCGCCCAGAGCGACACGACCATCACCAGAATACCCAGCCAGGATGTCAGCAAGCCGTCCACGAAGGCGAAATAGCCCGGTCCGGTCGCCGCGGCCAGCAGCCACCAGACGATCAGCAGGAATCCGAGCGTCAGACCGATGCCGGTCAGGCGCACGAAAATGGATGTCATGGAACTCATTTGCGGACGATAAATCGTCAGATGCGGCGACAGCGGGCGGTTTCCCCTGTTCATGTCGGACATATGTCTCCCTCGCGGTCAGCTTGATGCTGAGTCGGTGTTAAACCATTTTTTTGGCCTCCGCCATGCGAACTGTGTCGCATCGGAGGGATTTTGATGGCGCACGGCGGGCTTCGGGTCCGCCGCGCCGCATCGCTCAAGCATACCCGCTACCGCGTCAAACGGCAAGTGCATGCAATAGCATACCAAAAAAATTTCCGTCCGGCGAAGGCGCTAAAGCTGCCCCAGTTTCATGCCGGGATCGTAGCTGGCCACGACATCCTTGGTCACCGCCTGCCCGCAGACGACTTCACCCTTGGCGGCGTCGAAGGTCATCACCGGATCGCCGTACAGCTCCCACCCCCTGGACAGGGCCTCGGTCACCTTGTGGCAAAAAGCCGACGTCGTGTCGGCGGTCAGAAAACGATAGGCTTTCATCCGTAGGTTCCCAAAAAGGGGTTATACCCCAGCGCGACGTGAATTCCAGCGATCACGGAAAAGACAACCAGACTGATCACCAGCAGCCGGACATCGCCTTTTGCGGGTCCCGGTTCGGGCCGGTTCCAGTCGCCCTCGGCATAGTTGATCATCGTCATCTCGACCACGGACCAGACCGCCATGGCTCCGAACAGGACGACCGAGGCGTAATCCCCGTTGACCAGCAGATGCGCCGCCGCCCAGACGATGACGCCGGTCAGCATCGGATGGCGCAGCCAGCTGCGCATGCGGCCCTTGGAAGACCCCGCGCCCAGCAGGACGACCGACACCAGCATCAGCAGGTTGTTCAGGTGTCCCGCGCCCGCCATCGGCGTGTAGACAGGCGAGAATTCGGCCCCGCGATAGCCGACCACCATCAGGACAATCGACACAAGCAGCGCCAGCGCCACGATGCCTTTCGCCGGCCCTTCGCCAAGCCGTCCGGTCAGCGCCGCGCGGCCCGACGGCCAGATCCGCTTGAACAGATGCGCCGCGCACCAGAGCGCGACTCCGATGTAAAGAAGTGTCATGCTTGTGTCCTGTCCTGTGTCATGGCCGCGATCATTTCGGATTTCTCGAGCAATGCTTTCGCGGCGACAATATGCAATTCCTCCAGCATTTCGCCCTCGAAGACGGTAATGCCGGCGCCTTCCGCGCGCGCCCGCTCGAAGGTTTCGATCTTGCGGCGCGCCACATCTATTTCGGCCGCTGTCGGGCCGAAGACGGCATTGGCCGCGTCGATCTGGTTCGGATGGATCAGTGTCTTGCCGTCGAACCCCATCATCCGGCCCTGATCGCATTCGGCGCGAAAGCCCTCGGCGTCGCTGAAGGCATTGTAGACCCCGTCCAGACAGGCCAGCCCATAGGCCCGCGCCGTCAGCACCGTCATCCCGATCGCGGTCGTCAGGGCTTCCCTGCCCGGTGTGGCGATCCCGCCCATATCCTTGAGCAGGTCGTTCGGCCCCAATATGAGGCCCGCCATGCGCGGGCTTGCCGTGGCGATCTCCCGCAGGTTCAAAACCCCGAGCGGCGACTCCACCATGGCAACGATCGCGACACCGGCGGCCTCGCGGTTCCGGTCCAG
>JBFIHV010000343.1:0-3286 GCA_041601595.1 Amylibacter sp.
AAAGGGCACTTGCGCGAATCCCCGTGCCTGAATAAACCGCGCAGATGAGCAATATATCCCACGACCGCCTTTTGATCATAGACTTCGGCAGCCAGGTCACGCAGCTTATCGCGCGCCGCCTGAGGGAACTGAATGTCTATTGCGAAATCCACCCGTTCCAGAAGGTAGACGCCGCGTTCCTGCGCGACTTCGGCCCCAAGGCCGTGATCCTGTCGGGCGGCCCCGCAAGCGTCCTGACCGAAGGCAGCCCCCGCGCCCCGGAAGCGCTGTTCGAGATGGGCGTTCCGATCCTTGCGATCTGTTACGGACAGCAGGTCATGATGCAGCAACTGGGCGGTCAGGTGACCCGCGGCCACGGCACCGCCGAATTCGGACGCGCCTATGTGACGTCGACCCATAAGAAACTCGATATTCTGGAGGGCTGGTTCGAAAATGGACTGGAACAGGTCTGGATGAGCCACGGCGACAATGTCTCGAAACTGGCCCCCGGCTTCGACGTCTACGGCACCTCGCCGAACGCTCCCTACGCCATCACCGCCGACCCCGAACGGCATTTCTATGCCGTCCAGTTCCATCCCGAGGTGCACCACACCCCGAACGGCGCGAAGCTGTATGAGAATTTCGTGCGTCTGGCAGGTTTCACCGGCGACTGGACGATGGAGGCTTACCGCGAACAGGCGGTCAAGGCGATCCGCGAACAGGTTGGCGACGCCAAGGTTATCTGCGGCCTGTCCGGCGGCGTCGACAGCTCCGTCGCGGCCGTGCTGATCCACGAGGCCATCGGCGAGCAGCTGACCTGCGTTTTCGTCGATCACGGCCTGCTGCGTCAAGGAGAGGCCGAAGAGGTCGTCACCATGTTCCGCGACCACTACAACATGCCGCTGATCCATGCCGACGAGCAGGACCTGTTCCTGACGGCGCTCGACGGCCAGTCGGACCCGGAAACCAAGCGCAAGATCATCGGCAAGCTGTTTATCGAAGTCTTTGAGAACCATGCCAAATCCGTTGGCGGCGCAGAGTTTCTGGCGCAGGGCACGCTCTATCCCGACGTGATCGAAAGCGTCAGCTTTTCCGGCGGCCCCTCTGTCACTATCAAGTCGCACCACAATGTCGGCGGCCTGCCCGAGCGCATGCACATGAAGCTGGTCGAACCGCTGCGCGAACTGTTCAAGGACGAAGTCCGTGAACTGGGGCGCGAACTGGGCCTGCCCGAGAGTTTCGTCGGCCGCCACCCCTTCCCCGGCCCCGGCCTGGCGATCCGCTGCCCAGGCAAGATCACCCGCCCCAAGCTGGAAATCCTGCGCAAGGCCGATGCGGTCTACATCGACCAGATACGCAAGCACGGCCTCTATGACGAGATATGGCAGGCCTTCGTCGCGATCCTGCCGGTGCGCACCGTTGGCGTCATGGGCGACGGGCGGACCTACGACTATGCCTGCGCGCTGCGCGCCGTGACCTCGGTCGATGGCATGACGGCGGATTACTATCCTTTCACACATGAGTTTCTGGGCGAAACGGCGACCCGGATCATAAACGAGGTCGAGGGCATCAACCGCGTGACTTACGACATCACCTCGAAACCGCCCGGCACCATCGAGTGGGAATGACGCCGAGGATCAGGCTGACCGGTCACATGGACGTGTCGGCCGATCGCCTGGCATCGATCGAGGCGGCCTTGGTAGAACACAAGGCCCTGACCCGCGCGGAACCCGGATGCATCAGCTTTTCCGTGGAACCCTGCGACCAGGTCGCAGGCCGGTTTCTGGTCAGCGAGCTGTTCCGCGACCCTGGGTCTTTCGAAGCCCATCAGGCGCGCGTCAAGGCTTCTGACTGGGGCCGGATCAGCGCCGGGATTCCCAGAAGCTACAAGATCGAGACGGTCGCGTAGACTGCGACCGGTCCGACCGTAGTGCGCAGCGCGGAGCCCGGCTGCATCCAGCCGTTATCCGAAGTCCCGCTTCGGTTCGACCCGGACTTTCGAGCGATTTCGCTTGCCAATGCACCGCAAGCCGATACTTTTCCCGCAGTCTACGAAAGTCGCCCTTCATGCAGAGCCAAACCCTATATGCGGCACCCCACAACCCCGTCAGGGCGGCTATGTGGATGTTCGGAACGGTCGCCTCCTTTTCCGCCATGGCGGTCGCCGGACGCGAGGTGAGTTTTCAACTCGATACATTCGAGATCATGATGTACCGGTCCTTGATCGGCTTCGCCACGGTGCTGATCGTCGGTCGCTTTGCCGGGACGCTGACCGAAGTCAGAATCGACCGGCTCGGGATGCATTTTCTGCGCAATATCAGCCACTTCACCGGCCAGAACCTGTGGTTTTTCGCCCTCGCCCTGATCCCCTTCGCACAGCTGTTCGCCTTCGAGTTCTCTGTGCCGCTTTGGATCACCCTGTTCGCGCCATTCGTATTGGCGGAGCGTCTGACCCGAAGCCGCGTCACATCGGTCACGATAGGATTCATCGGCATTCTGATGGTCACGCGCCCGTGGATGGCCGGTCTGTCATGGGGCATTGTCGCCGCCTTTCTCTGCGCCATCGGCTTTGCGGGTTCGGCCATGTTCACCAAGATGCTGACCCGCCATGAATCAATCACCGGCATCCTGTTCTGGCTAACATTGATGCAGGCAGGATTCGGGATTGTCTGCGCCGGATACGATGGCGACGTGGCGCTGCCTTCATCCGACACTTGGGGCTGGATCGTGCTGATTGGCTTCGCCGGCCTTCTGGCGCATTTCTGCCTGACAAAGGCGCTGTCGGTCGCGCCCGCAGTCATTGTCATGCCGATGGATTTCACCCGCCTGCCGATCATCGCCGTCATCGGCGCGACATTCTATGCCGAGTCGATGGACATCTGGATCATTATGGGCGCCGTGGTGATCTTTTCCGCCAATTATTTCAACATTCTGTCAGAGAAACGGGCCGCGGCGATCTGAGGCGCTTTCCGCAGGAAACGGGTGGCGCCGGCGTCGCGCCGGATGGATAAGGCAAGCATGAATCAGAAATCTATGACCACCGGCGCATGGGTGTCGCTGCTTGCTCTCGCCCTGATATGGGGCGCCAGTTTCCTGTGCTTCGCGCTGGCGCTGCGCGAGCTGCCGGTCTTCAGCGTTGTAGCGAACCGGGTCTTCTGGGGGGCGCTGGCGCTGTGGATATACGTGCTGGCCCGCAACATCCCACGACCTGCCCGTCTCGGACAATGGGCGGCACTTGCGATCATGGGTGTGCTGAACAATGCGATACCGTTTTCCCTGATCGCCTGGGGCCAGACTCACATCGAAA
>JBFIHV010000344.1:0-3269 GCA_041601595.1 Amylibacter sp.
CCAGCGTGTCGCTGGAGGATGCGTTCTGGAAGGCGTTCCGGCGGATCGCGGCCGAACAGGGCAAGCCGATCAACGTGCTGGCCGCCGAGATAGATGCCGCGCGGGGGCTGGAGCCGGGGCTGGCCTCGGCCATAAGGCTGTTTGTTCTGGCGTGGTATCAGGAACGCGTTGACAGGGCGCCCTAGCCGACGGCCCTAGCCGACTGCGGCGAGCGCCGGAAAGGTTTCCAGCAGCCAGTAGGAAAACCGCGAGAACGCGCCGGTGACAAGCATCACGCCGACGATGACCAGCAGCACGCCCATGGAAACCTCGACCTTGCGCATGTGTTTCTTGAACCGGTTCATCACCCCCATCGCGCGCTGGATGAACACGGCCGAGAGGATGAAGGGCAGGCCCAGACCCGCGGCATAGGCCGCCATCAGCGCGGTGCCGCGGGCCACCGATCCCTCTTGCGCCGCCAGCGACAGGATCGCGCCGAGGATCGGGCCGATGCAGGGCGTCCAGCCGAAAGCGAAGGCTAGCCCCAGTATGTAGGCGCCAAAGGCGCTGCCGCCGCGGTTTCCGGCGTCGATCCGCGCCTCGCGGTACAGGAACGGCAGCTTGATCACACCGATGAAATGCAGGCCGAACAGGATGATGACGCCGCCCGCGATCTGGCCGAACAGTTCCTGGTTGCGCAGGAAGACCTGCCCGAAGGCGGAGGCGGTGAACCCCAGAAAGATGAAGACCGTCGACAGGCCGAGCGCGAAAAACACCGAGGCCGTCACCGCCGGGCGGCTTTTTCTGGTCTCGTCCAGCATCTCGGGCATTGAAATCCCGCCCATATACGCCAGATAAGGCGGAACGATCGGCAGGACGCAGGGGCTTAGAAAACTTATGATACCGGCGACCAGCGCGATAAGCAGCGCAGGCAGCAAGGCGGCATCGATGACATCAAATCCGAACATGCGCCACGCATAGCCAAAAGCGCGCGCCGCGTCACGCCACAATTCGTCACATTAACGTGGACTTTTGCAACATTCGCTTTTATCGGAATACCATGGAATACGATCAGGAAATCGATGCGACCGGACTGCTGTGCCCCCTGCCCGTTCTGCGGGCCGCCAAGCGCCTGCGGGCGATGTCCGCCGGCGAGGTTCTGAGGGTCCGCGCCGACGATCCGGCGGCCGTGGTCGATGTTCCGCATTTCTGTGCCGAACAGAACCACGATTTGCTGGAGCAATCCGAAACCGGCGGCGAACTGGTGTTCGTGATCCGCAAAGGCAAGAAATTATAAAGAGCTTTGTGATTCAAGCTCCGTGACGTAAATTCCCCCGAATTTGAGTGAATGAGGACAAGATGATCGATTGGGACAAGCTGCGGGTTTTCTATGCGGTTGCCGACGCCGGCAGCCTGACCCGCGCCGGCGAGGCGCTGCACCTGTCGCAATCGGCCGTGAGCCGGCAGATCCGCGCGCTTGAGGACAACCTCGACACCACTTTGTTCCACCGCCACGCCCGCGGGCTGATCCTGACCGAACAGGGCGAGCTGCTGTTTTCCGCGACCAAGGACATGACCCGCAAACTCGACAAGACCGAGGCGCGTATCCGCGACTCGCGCGACGAGGTATTCGGCAAACTGCGGGTCACCACGACCACCGGTTTCGGCACGCTCTGGCTGGCGCCGCGGATCGGCAACCTCTACGATCGCCACCCCGAGCTGGAGATAGACCTGATTCTTTCGGAGAAAGTCCTGGACCTGCCGATGCGCGAGGCCGACGTGGCCATCCGCATGAAAGAGCCCAGCCAGGCCGACCTGATCCGCCGCCGCCTGATGCGCGTCAACATGCGGCTTTACGCGACGCAGCAATACCTCGACCGGTTCGGCGTGCCCGAAAGCATCAATTCGCTGAACGGCCATCGCATCATCAGCCAGAGCGTGACAACGAAGCAGGTGAACGAGAGCGCGTCCTGGATCGCGGCGATCCTGAACAACGACGCCATCTCTCACACGACGGTCAACAGCTATTTCGGCGTGTTGCAGAGCACGCTGAGCCATGTCGGCATCGGCGTGCTGCCCGATTACGTCACCGTTGAAAAACCTGAACTTGTCCGCGTCCTGCCGAACGACGAAAGCCAGGAAATACCTGTGTACCTGGCCTATCCGGAAGAGTTGCGCCACTCCAAACGGTTGCAGGCGTTCCGCGACTTCGTCCTCGACGAGATCAAGAACTATCGTCAGGACCGTGACGCAGAAGATGCAGATTTCTAGAATTAATTTTTACAATCTTGCGTTGAATCGCGATTCAGGCTACGCCAGTCATGCGTACAGGGCATAGCGGAGTTGCACATTTAACAACGACCTTGCACTTGTTGTTAAGAGCTTTCGGATATATCTGGACGCATGAAGACGACGGAATGGCAACAGTGTTGCAGTTCTGACATCTTTACCTCCCTGTTGGACTTAGGCCGAGCTTGTCTCGGCCTTTTTTTTCGTCTGCCGCAATTCAAGGCTTTACGGGCTTTCCCTCAGCTTTTGTTATGCGTAAAAGGCGGCATACCAGATTTTTTCCAAAGGGCGTCCCGATGCTTGTTGAACCGGAAATCACCGAAGACCTGATTGCGAGCCACGGGCTGAAGCCCGACGAATACCAGCGCATCCTCGATTTGATCGGTCGCACTCCGACATTCACGGAGCTGGGGATTTTCTCGGCCATGTGGAACGAGCATTGTTCATACAAATCCTCGAAGAAATGGCTGCGCACCCTGCCGACCGAGGGCCCGCAGGTCATTTGCGGACCGGGCGAGAACGCCGGCATCGTCGATATCGGCGACGGTCAGGCGGTGGTGTTCAAGATGGAGAGCCACAACCACCCGTCTTATATCGAACCCTATCAGGGCGCGGCAACGGGCGTCGGCGGCATCCTGCGCGACGTGTTCACCATGGGCGCGCGGCCCATTGCGGCGATGAATTCGCTGTCGTTCGGCGAAGTGACCCACCCCAAGACGAAATCGCTGGTCCACGGCGTGGTCGAGGGCATCGGCGGTTACGGCAACTGTTTCGGCGTGCCGACCATTGGCGGCGAGGTCCGGTTTCACAAGGCCTATAACGGCAACTGTCTGGTGAACGCCTTCGCCGCCGGTCTGGCGGACACCGACAGCATTTTCTATTCCGCCGCCAGCGGCGTCGGCATGCCGGTGGTCTATCTGGGCGCGAAAACCGGCCGCGACGGGGTTGGCGGGGCGACGATGGCCTCTGCCGAGTTCGACGATACGATCGAAGAAAAGCGC
>JBFIHV010000345.1:0-3258 GCA_041601595.1 Amylibacter sp.
AACACAGGCCACCAGCCACAGCATTTTCTCCGTCAGCCCTGCCTGATCCACCGGCGCGTCATCGGCATGCGCCGGCGGCGGCGTGTGATTGCCCGGTTGCAGATAGACCGGCAGGTCCGGATGCCGCGCCGCCGCATCGCGTGCAAACCGGTAATCGGCATCGTCGAAAACCACGATTTTCAGGATAATTTCGGGCTTTCCCTGCGCCGCATCAAGGCAGGCGTCGAATGCATTCCAGTCGGTCGTCATGTTGCTGGATGGCGGTTTCGGGCTCAGGACCAGCATGTCGAGGTCGGCGAACCAGTCCCTTGCCACGGAACCCTGCGTTTCCAGCGCAAAGCTGTAGCCGTCTTTCTGCCCCAGTCGGATCAAGCCACCGAGGGGCTGTATCGCCGGATTTCCGCCCGACAATGACACTGTCACCGGCACGCCGCCGCTGAGTTCGGTAACTTTTTCCCATATGGTTTCGGCCGTCATGGGGCGCCACTGGCTGCGGTATTCGGCATCGACCGCGTACAGGCTGTCGCACCAGGAACAGCGGTAGTCGCAGCCCCCGGTCCGGACGAACACCGTCGGCAGTCCGATCAGGGCGCCTTCGCCCTGGATCGTCGGCCCGAAGATCTCGCTAATGCGGATTTCACTTGTGGACGGGGCGTTCATGGCCGGTATTCCGCCCATGTCTTCGGCGTCTCGCTGACCTTGACGGCAGAGGTTTCCGGCAGCCGCTGTTTGCACCAGTCGTAGAAATGCTTGGCCAGACGTTCGGCCGTGACTGTGTCATCGCCCAGCACATCGTTCAGGTGGCGGTGATCGAGTTCATCGTCGATGTAGCGTTTCAGAGGCGAAAGCTCGAGGTAGTCCCGCACGAATCCGTGCTCACTGAGCGTCTCGGACGACAGTTCCACAACGACGATGTAATTATGGCCGTGCAACCGCGCGCATTGATGCGTCGCGGGCAGACCCTTTAGCTGGTGCGAAGCGGAAAAATGGAATTCCTTGGAAATACGGTACATCAGCTGACCGCCCTTTCCGAAGCCCCGGCAACCGCCGTCTTCCAGAAATCGGGGTCCGCGTAACGGGTCGGGTCCTCGATATCTGCCAGATCGAAGGCCTCGCGCCGCTCGACACAGGTGCCGCATCGGCCGCAATGCAGTTCGCCGCCCTTGTAGCAGGACCAGGTCTGGACAAAGGGCGTGCCGTATCTGGCTCCGTCCGCGACGATATCGGCCTTGGAGCCGTTCAGATAGGGCGCCAGCAGGCGAACGTCGGCATAGCCTTCCAACGCGTGCCGCTGCATTGTCTGGAAAGCATCGATGAAGCCGGGACGGCAGTCCGGATATATGAAGTGATCGCCGCCATGAACGGCGATGGCGACCGCATCAGCCTTTTGGGCCGCCGCGACGCCGAAGGCGATGGCCAGCATGATCGCGTTCCGGTTGGGAACGACGGTCACTTTCATTGTTTCCTCGGCATAATGACCGTCCGGCACGTCGAGGTCGTCGGTCAGGGCCGATCCGCCAAGCGTGCTGCCTATGGCGCGGATGTCGATGATGTTGTGCTGCACGCGCAGGCGCGCGGCGCAGGCGGCTGCGAACTCCAGTTCCTTCTTGTGCCGCTGACCGTAGTCGAAGGACACAAGCCCGTGGAGCCTGTGCAGCGAAGCGACCCTGTGGGCCAGAGAAACGGAGTCCAATCCGCCAGAGCAGATGACGATGGTTTTCATTCAGGTGTCCTTGTTTTGACCGGGTAGGCTGCGACCGGATTGGCGTTGATACCCCTATCTGCCGACAATATCAATACCACAGGCTGCAAGCGGAGGAGGCGCCGGAACGGCGTCTCCAGAGTTCGTCCGGGTTCCCGATTGCGGCTTGTTGCGCCGGATCATTACGTGCAACTCATCTTCAGCATTCACGAGGGGAGTTTGGTCGTCCGAAGATAGGGCAGGATCTTTTCGAACTTGCCGAATTTGGACTTGGCGGCCTCGTCGCTCATCGTCGCGGGGATGATGACGTCCTGCCCGACTTCCCAGTTGGCCGGCATGGATACGCCGTTTGCCATGCTCGTCTGTAGGCCGTCGAGCGCGCGCAGAATTTCCGCGAAGTTTCGGCCAACCGTCATCGGATAGGTCATGGACAGTTTCAGCTTCTTGTCAGGGCCGATGATGAAGACGGAGCGGACGGTTTCGCTGTCGGCGGGGGTGCGGCCGTCGGGCAGATAGGCGTCGGCCGGCAGCATGTCGAATGCCTTGGATACTTCCAGACCCTCGTCCGCGATGATCGGAAAGGTGGCCGCGGTTCCGGCCACCTTGTCGATGTCCTGCTTCCATTTCCTGTGGTCTTCGACACCGTCGACCGAGATGCCGATCACCTTGGTGTTGCGCTTGGCCCATTCGTCGGCGAGCTTGGCCACCGCGCCGAATTCCGTCGTGCAGACAGGAGTGAAATCTTTCGGATGCGAAAACAGGATGGCCCAGTTGTCGCCGACCCAGTCGTGAAAACGGATGGTTCCCTGATCTGTTTCCGCCGTGAAATCCGGAACCGTTTCGTTGATGCGTATGCCCATGTCTTGCTCCCTTGAAAAGTTGACTTCGGAACCCTGGCGATGATGCCCGAAACATACGATTTACATCGGCACAACGGCTGGAGGATTCAATAGGGCCGTGCGCCTTTTAAGGTGCCATGTAGCCGCAGGGGGGCGCTGATTGCGACTTTCAGGCGGCATTCAGGGAGCCGGAGCGCGGCAGCAGTCCCCGGTCCCGAAGCTCCCTGACGAGCATCACCGAGGCAATGACCGCAGAGGACAAGGCGCCGCACAGGGCCGGGATGGCGCCGACGCAGATGTCATGGCTGATGCCGAACGGAGAGGCCGCCAGCAGAAAGAGCCTCAGGCGCAGCGTGTCATTCTGGAGGCGGCCCATCATGACCAGCGAACAGGCGCACAAGGCCAGAAGCGGGGAAGGGCCCGACCACGTCGCGTAACAGACGATGACGACGACCGGAAGAAACGCCAGCCCCATCTTGCGCAGCCATCTACGGTCCCCGGCAAAAAAGGCGACGGCTGTCTGGGTCGCGCCCAAGCCGGCGATGCCCGCACCGCTCCATGCGTCCAACAATGCAAATTGAATGCCATAGTTTGCGCCAATGCCGAACTGAACCGACAGGATGCGCCTTCGCTCGTTGAAGACCGGCCAGGCGAGCTGGCACACGAGTACCATGGCGCCGAATGTAACCGCCATCGGGTTGTGCTGAAAAACCTCAA
>JBFIHV010000346.1:0-3243 GCA_041601595.1 Amylibacter sp.
ACTCTTACCTTCTGCTCCCGCTGCCGGTGTTTGTTCTGATGTTGCTGAACGGGTATTCCATCATGCTGTCGGCCTTCTGGGCGGTCATGACGTCGGTTGCGGTCAGCTATGTCAAGCGTTCAACGGCTCTGACGCCGCGCGCCCTGCTGGAAACCAGCGTCGCGGCGGCCAATGCGGTCATCCCCGTGGCGCTTGCCTGTGCGGCGGCGGGGGTGATTATCGGGATTATCACGCTGACCGGCGTCGGATTGAAGTTTTCGACCCTGGTGGTTGCGCTTTCTGGCGGGAACCTACTGCTTGCGCTGGTTTTGACAATGGCGACCTGCCTCGTACTCGGCATGGGATTGCCGACGGCTGCGGCCTATATTCTGGTCGCGACACTGGTGGCTCCGGCCCTGGTGAACCTCGGAGTCAGCCTTCTGGCCGCGCACCTGTTCGTCCTGTACGCCGCGATGCTGTCTTCCATCACACCGCCGGTCGCGCTCGCGGCCTATGCGGCGGCGTCGCTGGCGAAAGCGAACCCGATGGCGGTCGCGATCCATGCATGCAGGTTCGGGATGGCCGCGTTCGTCGTTCCCTACTTCTTTGTCTATGACCCTGCAATTCTTGGACAGAATGTCTCTTCGACCCAGATCATGCTGTCCTTCGTGACGGCTGTCGCGGGCGGTGTATGCGCCAGCGCTGCAATCATGGGATATTTTGCCAACCCGTTGAATATTGCCAGCCGGATCGCGTTCTTCGCGGCGGCCGCGCTTTTTCTTAACTCGGACTGGCGGACGGATCTGGCCGCGGCGCTGGTCTTCTTGGGACTTGTCTTGCTGGAAAAGAGGCGCTCCGCCGCACTTATTTCAAATGCCGAAAACGCGGGGAAGTTCCCCGGGTCCATTATATCAAAGGGAGAATAAAGATGAATAAAATCATAAAAGTGGCGGCTCTGGCCGCCCTCACAATGTCCCTGCCGGCGGCAGGAAACGCAACCGAGTATTTTTCGATAGGGTCCTGCCCGGTAACCTGCACGGCCTACACGTGGTCCGCCGGGATCGCGGACGTGATCAAGCGAAATGTCGAGGGCGTCGAAGCGACCGCGGAAGAAACCAAAGGTTATGTGGCGAATATCGCCCTTATGCAAGGCGGCGAGCTCGAAGCGGCCATGGCGACGTCATTGTCCGCCTACGAGGCCTACACCGCAACCGGCAATTATCAAGGCACGGAGCCCGGCAAGGTCATGGCATGGATGTCGATTGCGCCGGTGGCCATGCACGTGATCGCGCTGAAGGACGGCCCGATCAATACGCTCGCAGACCTCAAGGGCAAACGGATCGGCATGGGGCAGCCGGGCGGGGTTTCGATGCTTGACGCCGACATCCTTATGGGGATGGTCGCGGGCGAGGATTTCGAACCTTTCCGAGTACGTCTGGGCGACATGATCGACATGATCAGCGACGGAAACATCGACGCCGCACTGTGGAACGGCAGCTTCCCGCTGGCGCCTGTGATCCAACTGGCCGCGCAGCGCGACATGAAGCTGATCCCGATTTCGGACGAGTTTCTGGCCGAACTTCGCGCATCGTATCCGCCCTATTTCCGGTTGACGATCCCCGGTGGAACTTATGAAGACGTGGCAGAAAGCACGCCGACCTTCGGCCTGGCCAATGCTCTGGTTGTATCCGCAGACATTCCGGAAGAGCAGGTCTACCAGATGACGAAAGCTGTCTTCGAGAATCTCGATGCGCTGGCCGGCGTTCACCCGGCGTTCGGAAAAATGTCCAAGGAGACGGTTCTGGACGGCTTCGGCTCGCCGCTGCATCCGGGCGCCTTGCGCTACTATCGCGAAATCGGCGTGCCTGGCATCGAGGAATTCGTTGCCAGTAACGGCGGCTGAACGGAGCCTCAAGAATCTTCGGGGCGGCGCTCGCGCTGCCTCGAAGGTACACGAAACCAAGGAATAACAATATGGCCCGCCCTAATATCCTCGTCATTCAGGCCGATCAGATGACTGCTCTTTGCCTGTCCGCCTATGGCAAGCCCTATGCGAAAACTCCTAATATCGACGCGATTGCCGCAAACGGGACGACCTTTACCAACAGCTATTGCAACAATCCCGTTTGCGGGCCGTCGCGGGCCTCCATGATGACCGGACGCCTGCCTTCGGATGTTGGCGTTTACGACAACGGGGCCGAATTTCTGCCCTCCGAACCGACCTTCGCGCACTACATGCGCAAGCTGGGCTACAAGACGACCTTGTCCGGCAAGATGCACTTCGTCGGCCCGGACCAGTTGCACGGATTCGAAGAGCGCCTGACCACGGATATCTACCCGTCGGACTTTGCCTGGACCGCCGACTGGGATCAGACGGACGAGCCCTACGCGCCATCCGTCATGAGCCTGCTGAGTGTCGTCGAGGCGGGCTACTGCGAGCGCAACCTTCAGATCGACTACGACGAGGAGGTATACAACGCCGCCAAGCAGGAGCTGTACAATCACGCCCGCTCGACCGATGGACGACCGTTCCTCCTGCATGTCTCCTTCACCCAGCCGCACAACCCGTTCGTCGCCGGCCGGAAATACTGGGATATGTACGAGGGTGTCGATATTCCCGAGCCCGAAGTGGCCCATATCCCCTACGAAGAACGCGATCCGTGGTCGCAGCGCTATTACCTGACCATCCGTCAGGACGAGTTCGATATCACGCCGGGGCAGCTCTATAACGCGCGGCGCGCCTATTTCGCCATGGTCAGCCATCTCGACGAGCTGGTCGGCGGCCTTGTGGAAACGCTCAAAAGCATCGGCCAGCTGGAGAACACCTATATTTTCATCATCTCCGATCACGGTGAAATGCTGGGTGAACGCGGGATGTGGTTCAAGTTCAACCCCTATGAGGCCTCGGTCCGCGTGCCCATGATTGTACAGGGCCCGGGGCTGAAAGCCGGCCACCGGGAAGAGGCGCTGGCATCGCTTGTCGACCTGTTGCCCACATTCACGGATATCGCCAGCGACGGCAAATTCGACGGGTTTGTCGCACCCTATGATGGTCGAAGCCTGTTGAGGTTACCTGAACGGGGCAGCGATGATGACCAGATATTCATCGAATTCAACGGCGAGGGCCTGTACGCGCCTGGCCTGTTAGTGCTGAGGGGCACCAAGAAGCTGGTTCACAGCCGCACGGATCCCCCGATGCTCTTTGATCTGGCTCAGGATCCGCTGGAATTGAACAATCTGTCCGGGCTGCCCGAACATCAGGAT
>JBFIHV010000347.1:0-3235 GCA_041601595.1 Amylibacter sp.
GAAGATTACAGCTGTGGCGCCAAAGATCGGGCAAAGTCTGCAACGGTTGCTTGACGGCCAGCCGGCCCTGAACGACGGCGACCGCACGATGCTGTCTGAATTCGCCAACGACACCCGTCGTCACCTGATCGTCGAGAATGCCATCATCCTGCCGATCGCAAGAGCGCGGCTGAATGCGGCTGATCTGGACAGCCTGCGATCGGGAATGCTGAAACGGCGGGGATTGGACAGGTTGATGGAGGATGAAAATGCTGACTGACCTTCTTAAACGGAACAGCGAATGGTCGTTGCAGCGGGACAGCGAAGACCCCGGCTATTTCGCACGATTGGCGACCCAGCAATCCCCGGAATTTTTCTGGATCGGCTGTTCGGACAGCCGGGTCCCCGCCAATGTCATGGCCGGCCTCGATCCGGGCGAAGTCTTCGTTCACCGCAATGTCGCCAATGTGATACACACCTCGGACATGAACCTGCTCAGCACGCTGGAATTTGCCGTGGATGCATTGCATATCAAGGAAATCATCGTCTGCGGCCATTACGGCTGCGGTGGCGTCAAGGCGGCGACCGAGGATCTGCCGCACGGGCTGGCCGACCACTGGCTCGCGCCGATCCGGAACCTCGCGCGGCAATATGCAATCGATCTGGCCCGGATACCGGACACCGAAAGCCGCCGCGACAAGCTGGCCGAATTCAACGTGATCGAGAGCGTCCGCCGGGTGGCCGAGACGCCGATCCTGCAAAGAGCATGGGCGCGGGGTGCGGACATTTCCGTGCACGGCCTTATCTACGGACTTAAAGACGGGCTGCTGCGCGATCTGAACTGCACGGTTTCGTCCGGCCATATCAAGACGGAGGCAGCGGAATGACTGTTATTCAATTTGCGGACAAGAACGGCTGCGGCTGCAGTTCCTCCGATGTGAAGGAAAAGCTGCTTACAATCGACGAAGCCTCCGTTGCGATCGGACGCCTGGCTGCGCCGGTTTCGGACGTTGAAGTGCTGGACCTGGCGGACGCCTGCGGCAGAGTTCTGGCCGAGGCGGTCGTGAACGCGACCATGGCGCCGCCTTTCGACAATTCCGCTATGGACGGCTATGCGGTCCGCACCGTCGACCTTGCAGGCCCGGGTCCATGGATCCTGAAGCTTCAGGACCGTCTGCCGGCAGGCGACAACCGTTCACTGACCCTCTCGCCCGGTCACGCCATCCAGATATTCACCGGCGCAAGGGTCCCCTCGGGCGCGGACGCCATCGTGGTTCAAGAGGCCGTCTCCGCCGGCCACGGAGCCATCAGCTTCGGCGCCTTGCCGAATGCCGGGCAGCATATCCGCAGGACCGGTGACGACATGAAGGCCGGCGAAGGCGCGCTCGCCGCCGGCCGGACACTGAACGCGCGTGACATCGCCGCCGCGGCGGCGGCGGGCGCCGCGCGTGTTACCGTCCGCCGCGGCATCCGTGTTGCCCTGCTGGTGACCGGCGAAGAGGTCAGGTCGGCGGGCGCGCAACTGGGCGAGGCGCAGATCTGGGATGTGAACACGCCCCTGCTGGTGGCCGCGGTCAAGCGACCGGGCGTCGAGATTGTCGACATAGTCCATATCGGCGACAGCCGTCCCGACCTGGCCCGAGAACTCGACCGCCTGTCCCGGATCGCGGATGTGGTCGTCACGACCGGCGGCGTCTCCGTCGGCGAAGAGGATCACATGCCGGCGGCGGTGCTTCAGGCCGGCGGCCGGATAGAGTTCGCGGGCGTGGCGATGAAACCGGGCAAGCCGGTCAGCGCCGGGCGGGTCGGACAGGCCTGCTGGCTGGGCCTGCCGGGCAATCCGGTTTCCGCTTTTGTCGCGTGGACGCTGTTCGGCAACCATCTGCTCGGTGCCCTGATGGCCGCAACCGGTACACAATTACCAAGACGGCATGTCGTCACGAACAAACCGATTGACCACACGCCGGGCCGATGCGAAATGCGTCCTGCGAACCTGATCGGTTTCGATGCGCTGGGCCGCGAGGTGGCTTCCTTCGGACAGGCCACGCATTCGGCGCGGGTCAGGACTCTGGCGCAGGCCGACGGGCTGGTTTTGATACCGGCGGACGCGGAAGCCTTGCCAGGGGGCAGTCTGGTTGAATACATTCCCTTCCGGGACGCGTTTTAGGAAAGGCACCTGATGAAGATCGCATACACCATAGCGCCGGGGCGCGGCGACACCGACCTCTTGCTGGCGCGGCTTTCGGATCGCCTTCTGACCAGCGGCGTGCGGGCCATCGGGGCCGTGCAGATCAACGAAGGCTGCGAGGACTCGCACCGCTGCGACATGGATTTGAAAATCCTGCCGGACGGGCCGGTCTTTCGCATTTCCCAGTCGCTGGGCAAAGAGGCACGCGGCTGCCGCCTCGATCCGGAAGCGCTGGAGCAGGCCGTCATCGAGGTCGGTCATGGATTGAAAAACGGTGCCGACATCCTGATCATCAACAAATTCGGCAAACACGAGGCCGGCGGACGGGGCTTTCGCGAAGCGATTGCCGATGCCCTGTCGCGGGACATTCCGGTGCTGGTCGGCGTGAACGCCCTCAACGAAGCGGCCTTCACCGAGTTCACCGGCGGCATCGCATCGAAGGTCGAGGCGGAGGCCGAAACGCTCTGGCAATGGGCTGACGAAGCCACGCGGGCCGCTGCCGAGACCGCCTGAGGCGCACCCTGACCCTCCAATCCGGATTCCGTCCGCCCCTGTCGGCATTAGGCCGTCATTAACCGCCGGACCTATATCAACGTTCAAATGGTATTTTGCTGAGCGGGCGGTTTTCCGATAAATCCAAAAATCTCATTGCCCCGATGGACCAAGGGGATTTTCTGCTCTAACATCGCCAGCGAAACGCCTGTTAATGGCTTATAATTATTCCGGTATTTCCACGCCGGACCGGAAGCGGTATCTTGAAGGGCCTTGCGGCATGAAGTTCTTAATCACGGGCGGATGCGGTTTCATCGGCAGGGCCTACGCCGACCGCCTGCTGGCGGAAGGCGGCCATTCGGTCCGCGTTCTGGACAACCTGTCGGGCGGAAGCATCGCGGATCTGGGCGAGGTCGGTGAGATCGCGCATCTTGCCGCCGGCGACGACTTTTCCGACTGGTCGGCGCCCCTGGCGCTGCATGTCGGCGACATCCTCGACCCCGAAGCCATCGGCCGTGTACTGACCGGGGCGGAAATCGTGATCCACCTTGCCGCGAACACCGGCGTTCCCCAGTC
>JBFIHV010000348.1:0-3233 GCA_041601595.1 Amylibacter sp.
CTGCCGCGAGCGGTGCTTTCAGAACAATCTGGTGATGCGCCATGTCGGCGACCGCATGATCATCGCACCGCCGCTGGTCATCACCACGGCCGAGATCGACACGCTGGTCGAGCGCGCGATCAAGTCGCTGGACGAAACCTATGCCGGACTTCAAGCGGACGGCATGCTGACCGCCGCATGACCCGAAAAGGAACCGTCCTTGGACATTCTGACAGCCAACGACAGGATCGGAGAATATCCGAAATCCTATTACGCAGCCACGGCTTCCGGCCCTGCGCCCTTCCCGCAGGCTGCCGGGGAATTGCGCTGCGACGTCTGCGTCATCGGCGCCGGTTTCACCGGACTGTCCACGGCGTTGCATCTGGCCGAAAAGGGTTTCGACGTCATCCTGCTGGAGGCGCACCGCGTCGGCTTCGGCGCATCTGGCCGCAACGGCGGGCAGGTCGCGACCGGACAACGGGTCGGTCAGGACAAGCTGGAAAAGATGGTCGGCAAGGAACATGCGCGGGCGCTCTGGGACATGGGGCTGGACTCGGTCGAACTGGTCCGGCGGCTGATCGACACGCACCGAATGGACTGCGGTTTCGCCGAGGGGATCATTCACGCCGATCACCGGGCGCGCTATGTCGCCGATGAGCATGCCTATGCCGAAAAGCTGCAAAACGAGTATGGTTACGACAAGATACGGGCGCTTGACCGGGAGGAAATGCGGCACCTGGTCGGATCGGATGCCTATTTTGGCGGAACGCTCGACATGGGCGGCGGGCACATCCACCCCTTGCGGTTTGTGTTCGGCCTTGCGCGGGCCGCAACGGCCAAGGGCGTGCGGATATTCGAACGGTCCCGCGTCACCGGCATAGACCGGTCGGACCCCGCCAAGGTCCGGACCGACAGGGCTGTTATTTCGGCGAACCATGTCGTGCTGGGTTGCAACGGTTATCTCGGCGATCTCGACGGGCAAGTCGCGGCGCGCGTCATGCCGATCAACAATTTCATCGTCGCAACCGAACCCTTGCCGGAAGAAGCCGCAGAGGCCCTGATACGCAACAACCACGCGGTTGCGGATTCCAAGTTCGTAGTCAACTATTTCCGCCTGTCGGAGGATCGGCGCCTGCTGTTCGGCGGCGGAGAGTCCTATGGCTATCGCTTCCCCGCCGACATCGCCGCCAAGGTCCGCAGGCCGATGCTGGAGATCTATCCGCATCTTGCGGATACCCGCATCGACTATGCCTGGGGCGGAACGCTGGGCATCACCATGAACCGGATGCCGCATTTCGAACGCCTGAGCGGCAACGTGATCTCGGCCAGCGGCTACTCCGGCCACGGCGTCGCCATGGCGACCCTTGCCGGTGCGGTCGTTGCGGATGCTGTCGCAGGACAGGCCGAAAAGTTCGACGTAATGGCCAAGGTCCCCAACCCGCGTTTCCCCGGCGGGACCTCCCTGCGCTGGCCATTGCTGGTGCTCGCTATGCTGTGGTTTTCGTTGCGCGACAAGCTGTAGTTCGCCGGGCCCGGAACTCCGGCAATCAAGTGCCGCCTTCAGCCCCTATCAGGATTCATCCGCTTTGGGTTTGCGCGACATGTCATCGTAGCGCGGAACCGTCTGGCGTTCGATCATCCGGTGAACTTTCGGACTTTCCGGCCCACGGTGCAATTCCCGCAGGCGATCCGTGACATCCAGATCGGCAAAGGTCCGGCGTTCGTTATGGCGCACATATTCGACCCAGGTCGGGACGTGATAGCTTTCCGTCCAGACATCTGGGTTTTCCAGGTCCCGCAGCAAGACCCACTGTTTTGCCCCGTCCCGAATGCGGATACGCCGCCGCTGGCTCATCGCGGACAGGAACTCGGGCACGTCCTTCTGGTCGATAATATAATCCACCATGATCATGATCGGACCGCTGCGCTGCTTCACATCCAGTTGCAGCATAGGTTCCCGAAACCGGTTCAGCGGATCGAGGTTGAGCTGCCCGATGGCCGGCAGAGGTATCCGCAAACCGGCCGCGGCGCCAAATACCAGAACCACAGCGGCCGCCAGCAGGGCGTTGCCCACGCCGGAGCTCTCGGCCAGAGAACCCCAGATCCAGCTTCCGGCGGCCATGCCCGAAAACTGGCCGGTCTGGTGCAGCGCCAGAGCCCGCCCCACGACCCACCTGGGCGTCGACATCTGGATGGTCACATTGAACATGGAGAACGAGATGACCCAGCAGCAACCCGCCAGCAGCAGCGCCGCTCCGCTGAACAGGTAATGTTCGCTGAAGGCGAGGATGGTGCAGCTTATGGCAAATCCGGTGAAGGCCCCGCGGGCCACGGTCTCGTTTTCGAACTTCTGCCGCAGCCGCCCGTTGGACAAGGCCCCGACAACCGCGCCGGCGCCAAAACAGCCCAGCATGATGCCATAGACCAGCGCGTTGCCTTGCAGCATTTCGCGCACGACCAGAGGCAGCAGCGCCAGCAGGGCAATCGCCGACAATCCGAACAGAAAGCCGCGCAGGATAACGTAGATGAGGTTCGGCGACATCGCGACATAGCGCAGGCCTGCCGAATAGGCACTGCCGAAGGGCTCCCGCGGCAGATGCAGGTCCCGCTCCGGCGGGTGCCAGCGGAACAGCGCCGAGATAATCGCGATGTAGCTCAGCGCATTGACGGCAAAGGCCGCGGCGGCGCCGGCGACGGCGACGATCGCGCCCCCGACCGCAGGCCCGATGCTGCGCATCAGGTTGAACCCCATGCTGTTCAGCGCGACGGCGGTGGGCAAATCCTCGCGCGGCACGATATCGCCCATGGTGGCCTGCCAGGACGGGTTGTGCAGCGCGGTTCCGCAACCGATCAGAAAGGTGAACGACAGCAGCAGCCAAGGCGTCAGCAGGTCCTCGAAGGCCAAAAAGGCAAGTATGACCGACACGACCAGCATGAAACTCTGCGCGACCAGCATGACGCGGCGGCGGTCGAAACTATCGGCGAAAACACCGGCCAGCAGTGAAAAGATCACGATCGGCAGGGAAACGGAGGTCTGGACCAGCGCAACCATGCTCTGCGAGTCGGTCAGCAGGGTCATCATCCAGGCCGCGCCCACGGACTGAACAAGCCCGCCGAAGTTCGAGGCGAGCGCCGCAAGCCAGAGCATCCGGAACGTCTGGTTCCGGAAAAGCACCATGGGGGAACCCTGTTGCGGCACTTGGATGATCCTCTGCTTATCTCACTGAATTTTCAGAACAGTCTTTGACGATACA
>JBFIHV010000349.1:0-3198 GCA_041601595.1 Amylibacter sp.
ACCATGCCGTATTTGCGGCCGAAGTAACAATAAAGCCAACCGGAATAGTAATTGATGCAGTGGTAGGACGTGAACAGAACCGCGTCCACGTCATTTTTTGCCATCCAACCCCGGATGTCGGCTTGGCGACGCGCCATTTCCTGATCCGAGAAGGGGGAGTAATCCTTCTCGCCATTATGCCATTCCATAACGTGCAGCATGTCATCGGTCATTTATTATCTCCGTTAATGTGATGTGCTTACGGATACTCTATTGCGTAAATTTTCATTATGAAAATTAATAGTAATGATATTTGCATAACATATGTTTATGTACTTATGGCTTCAGGCCGTAGCTCCTCGGAGACGCTCCGTATTCCTTTTTGAAGCGGCGGCCGAATTGCGAAACGGTATTGAAACCTGCAGCCAGAGATATTTTTTCCACCGAGAGACTTGTTTCTATCAGCAGCGCCCGGCCGTGTTTGACGCGCAGGCTGGCATAAAACTGCCCGGGCGACTTTTTCAGGTACTTTTTGAACAACCGCTCGAGTTGTCGTTTTGAAATTCCGATGCGATCCGCGAGATCGATCAGGTCCAGCGGCTCTTCGATATTCTCGTTCATCAGGGCGACCGCCTTGAGCAGCCGGGTATTGCGGGAGCCATGGGCCAGCGCCAGCGCGCTCTTCTGAAGTTCGCCGCCATTGCGGATCGAACCTTTCACGCACATGTCCATCGTAACCAGCGCCAGTTCCTCGCCGAAATCATCAAGGATAAACCGCGTGAACAGGTCCGTCGCCGCCGCGCCACCGCAGCAGGTGACAATGCGCCCGTCGACCGTGTATAGACAGTTTTCCGGAACCAGATCAGGGAAATTCTCCACGAATCCGGGAATATTCTCCCAATGGAGGGTAAATCGCCTGCCCGCCAGCAACCCTGCCTTGGCCAGGGTATAGGCGCCGGTGCAGATGCCGCCAACATGGCATCCGTTGGCCCATTGGCTCCTGACCCATGCGACCGCCCTCGCGCTCGCGGCGCGGTCGGGCAGTACCCCGGAACACACGAACAGGTGGGAGCCCTTCGGGATAACTCCGATGGCCCGCTGAACGCCGATCTCCAAGCCGTTCGAACAGGTGACCGGCGCACCGTCTTCGGACAGCACTTCCCAACTGTACAGGAACTGCGATGCCAGCTGGTTGGCGATGCGCAACGGGTCGATGGCCGCGCTCAGCGCATTCATCGACAGGCCCGGCTGAAGCAGAAACACAAAATGCCGTTTAGGCTTGCTGACGGGAGCGATCTCCACCGACGCGGCCCCCGAAGGCACGTAGTGGATTTCACGGTTCGCCTTGAGATTGCGGCTGTGTGACGTCGCCGATGCCTCTGCCTGACCCGTCATTTCTATTCGCCTGGCAGGATGTGGCAGGACGAAGCGTCCCAAGAGGCGTACAGCACGCTGCCGGCCCTCAGATCCAGACCCTGGAGTTCGTCGTGGGCCTTCTGAGCCTGTATCTCGATATCATTTCCAAGATCCAGAAATATGGTCGCGCTGGCACCGACGAACTCTTCGCCGATGACTGTCGCCTTTACCGCGTTGTTTCCGGCTTTCTTCGGTTCCGCACTCAACGACACATGTTCCGCGCCAACCGTAAAGATCACATTATCGCCTTTAGTCAACGGCTTCTGTTCCGACGGTTCGATGGTAAATTTCCCATGGGGTGTCTCAACCGTCAGCGCGGAGTCACTTTTTTGAACGACCTTTCCGGAAAAGATATTTGCAGCCCCGAGGAACTCGGCAACGAAACGGTTGTGCGGCGCACGATAGATTTCGCGCGGACTACCGATCTGCTCGACCTTGCCCCGGCTCATGATCACCACGCGGTCAGCCATCGAAAAAGCTTCGGACATGCTGTGGGTCACATAGACAAACGTGATGCCGAGGTCCTTTTGCAGATTCGACAGGACCGCCTGCATACGAACTTTCAGGTGAGCGTCGAGCGCAGAAAGCGGCTCGTCGAGCAGCAATATCTTGGGCTCGGTCACCAGCGATCGGGCGAGCGCAACGCGCTGCCTCTGCCCGCCGGACAGGTGAGAGACATTTCGGTCGGCGAACTCGAGGATGTCCAGCCTGTCGAGCCATTTCCGCGCACGCTTCTGCCGTTCGGCCTTGCCGACACCGCGCATCTTGAGGCTGAACTCGACATTCTCCTGCACTGTCAGAAACGGGAACAGTGCCAGGCTCTGCCAGACCATGGGCGTATCCCGTTCCCATGTCGGGCGGCCGTTCACCTTTTCGCCATCCAGAAAAATGTCGCCCTCGCTCGGGTCTTCGAGCCCTGCCAGCATGCGAAGCGTGGTCGTCTTGCCGCAACCGCTGGACCCCATGATGGCGAGGAATTCTCCACGCCCGATTTCCAGGTCCATTTTCTCCACGGCGACGAAACTGCCGAACCGTTTGACGACGTTTTTGAATGCAACGATGGGTTGGCTTGTCATGTTCTAGTCCTTCGCGGAAGAATGCGATTGTTTTGCGGAAAACCCGGAGCGTGCCAGCAGCAGTTGCGCCAAGGCGATCAGCGTGATGGAACTGATGAAAACCAGCGATCCGATCGCGTTGATCCGGGGGCTGACCTGCCCCTGGAGGTTGCCGAGTATCTTTACCGGCAGGGTCTCGTTCAGGCCGGACACGAACCACGCCACGGCAAACTCATCGAAAGAGACCGCCATGGTGATGAAAAGCGAGGCGAAGATCGCGGGCTTGGCGAACGGAACGATTACGTGCCGCATCGTGGCCCATTCGCTTGCGCCCAGGTTCCAGGCCGCCGCTTCGAGGTCCGGGTCCATCTGCGACAGCCTCAGCCGGATGATCGCCATTGCGAACGGCGCCGTCATCACGCCATGCGCAATGATCACCGACAGCGTACTTCCCGACAGGTTGACCCGGGAAAGAAACGCCAGCATGGCCAGCCCCATGATGATGACAGGTATCGTCGGCGGCAAGAGGGCCAGCGCGAGGTAGAATGACTTGCCGAAGAACCTATACCGGAAATCGGTGTAAGCCGCACCAAAACCCAGAAACGTCGCGATGACGGAAACGATGAGGCCGACGGTAACGGTGTTGTAAAAACCCTGCCAGACGAACGGATCGTTCCAGATCAGGCTGTACCATTCGGTGGAAAATCCGCCAAGCGGAAGCGATGGAAACCGGTCCGAATTCAGCGAG
>JBFIHV010000350.1:0-3157 GCA_041601595.1 Amylibacter sp.
CGCTGGTGCTGGCTGCGGCCCGAGGAACTGCTCGACCGGATCGTGCCGTTCAAACGCAAGACCTACGCGCAGGTCATCCGCGAGTTCAAGGCGCAGGTCGAATAGCGGCGCTTCGCGGCCAAGCGGACAGGCCGTAGACGACAGGCCGGGCCGGGCAGGCCGACAGGCTGCTGTAATGGCGGTTGGCATGGACCAGAGCGGCGTCCTCGCCGGCGACATGGACATCCCCGACAGACCCGAAAATCACATAATGCGACCCGCAGAGCTGTGCCTGAACGATCCGGCAGTCGAAAGCGGCCAGCGGATCGCGCAGCCTGGGCGCGCCGGTCGTCATCGGAAGCCAATCCGCAGCGACCCTCCGGCGTTCGCTGTCGCTTGCGCCGCGTCCCGCGAAAATATCGGCGATATCTGTCTGGCGATCGCGCAGCACGTTGACGCAAAAGACCCTGTTCCGCAGGATCTTGCCGCAGGTGCGCCCGTCGCGGTGCAGGCAGATCAGCAGGCGCGGCGCGGGGCCATCCGCCGAAACGGATGACATCGCGGTGACCGTGACGCCGGCGCGCCCCGCCGCCCCGTCCGTCGTCACCAGACTGACGGTGCAGGCGGCGCGGCTCATGGCTTCGACGAAGGAATTGCGCAGCGTCGTCGGGGGTTTCATCGCTGCTTCCCTAGCCGCTCGCGGTTTCGACGGGGTCGAGCCCCATGGAGGCGCGACCGGTGAACAGTTGCTGCCGTTTTTCCGGCAACGGGTGGAATTGCGCGCCATGGGCGTCGCGCAGCAGGCGTTCCAGACCGGTTTTGCGATAGAAACCCGCGCCGCCGGTTGCTTCCAGCGCCTTTTCGGCTGCTGCGATCACCGCCTTCGCGCAGATGGTTTTCCGGGTCAGTACCTCGCTCGCCAATTCCACCGACGGCGTGAAATCGAAATTGTTCGCCAGGCGGATCATGTCCGCCCTTGCCATCTGCGCCGTTGTCAGCAGGGTCTCCAACTCGCCGATCAGATAGGGCATGACCGGGTCGCCGGGCCGTTTCCTCGCCCGGTCGCGGGCCATGGTCGCGACCGTCTCGGCGGTGCCGACATAGGCCGACATGACCAGGGGCATGGCTACGGTCACGATCACGGCAAAAGCCGGATGGAAGCCGCCGCGCGGGCGCTTCAGCGCCACCGCCGCTTCGGGGACAAAGACGTTTTCCAGCCGGACCGTCCGCGACCCGGTCGCGCGCATGCCGATGGTGCGCCAGTCGTCGAGGATCGAGACACCCTCGGATTTCAGCGGCACCGGGAAGTGGAGCACCTGCGGGCCATCATCGGGGCTGTCATAGGCGGCAGAGGTGATCAGCACGTCGCCCTTGGGAGACCCGCTGACGAAGGGCTTGAACGCGGTCACGCGATAGCCGCCCTCAACCGCCTCGACCGTGCCGTTCGATTCCAGCCAGTCATTGGCGCCGCTGGTCACCAGTATCGCCTCGCTGGCCGCGACCTTGTCCAGCAGCGCCCGGCCGGGCCGCCCGGCGCGGTCGTTGGCCACCGCGGCGGAGACCTGGTGCTGGTGCATCGACAGGGTCAGCGCCGTGGACGGACAGCTGTGCGCCAGCCTGCGGATGAAATCGCACATCTGTTCATGGCTGGCGCCGCCGCCGCCGTATTCCTCGGGCACCAGCGCCGAGAACACCTTGTGTTCGCGCAGGACGTCGAAATTCGGCCCGATGAAGCCGTCGGTCTGGTCGCGTTCCGCCGCGTCCGCGCCGAATTGCGGCGCGACCTCCTCGAGTATCTTTTCAAAGTCCAGCAGGGAATTGTTCCTGAGTTCCACATTCATATCGTTGCTCCCTTTGAGTTGATCGGTTTGGGTTGGCTGCCGGGTCCGACCATGCCGATTCGCCCGACTTCTCTCAACTTCAGTATGTGAAGTTGCAACTCTGCCCGACCCGATATCAGCATGTGAAGTTGCAACGCCGCCGGACTCGATCTACCATTGGGGCATGGCCGAGAAGATGGAATACGGGCAGTTCTGCCCCGTTGCGGTGGCGGCAGAGGTCATTGCCGAACGCTGGACGCCATTGGTGATCCGCAGCCTGATCTGCGGTGCGCACCGGTTCAACGACATCCAGGCCGGCGTGCCGCGCATGTCCTCGGCGCTGCTGTCGCGGCGGCTGAAGGAATTGGAGCATGCCGGCATCATCGACCGCCGGCCGGCCGCGGGCGGTCGCGGTTACGACTATTTCCTGACCGGTGCCGGACGCGAGGTGCTGCCGATCCTCGATGCGATGGGAGTCTGGGCGCAGAAATGGCTGCGCCGCGACATCGTCGAGGACCGGAACCTCGATCCGGATGTGTTTTTCTGGGAATTGCGGCACTTCGCCTTGAGCAAGGGGTACAGGGTCGAGCACCGCAAGGTCGTGGAGTTCCGGTTGCAGGGCGTGCCGGTGGACCGCCGTTTCTACTGGCTGGTGTTCGAGCCTGACCAAAGCGTCGACGTCTGCGTCAAGAACCCGGGCTTCGAGGTCGACCTGTGGGTGACCGCCACCCTGCGCACGCTGGTCGAGGTCTGGCTGGGCCACAGGCCGCTGGCCGCGACGCTGGAGGACGGCGGCCTGACACTGGATGGAAACCTGCCCGACGTCCGGAATTTCAGCCGCTGGTTCGTGCGCAACCGCTTTGCAGAGGCGGGAGAGTTGCCGCCCGCCGACGTCTCCGCCTAAGCCGGGCGTGCTGGTGCCAAAACCGACTCCACAACAGAACAAAACGTGAATATAGTGCGGCCATGGCTTTCGCGGAACTCTGCATCACATCGAATTTTTCCTTCCTGACCGGGGCCTCGCATCCGCAGGAATACGCACGGCAGGCGGCCGGGTCCGGCATGGGCGCGCTGGCGGTGGCCGACGAGAATTCCGTGGCCGGGATCGTCCGCGCCCACAGCGAACTGCGCGATATCGCGCGCGAGGAACGCGATGCGCCTGGCAGCCATGCCGCGATCCCGCGCCTGCTGCCCGCCGCGCGTATCGTCACGGATGAGGGGGTGTCCGCAACCGTTCTGCCGACCGACCGCGCCGCCTGGGGGCGGCTGTGCCGGATGTTGTCGCTGGGGCGGCAGCGGGTCGCGAAGGGCAGTTGCCGGCTGCACCTGACCGACCTGCTGGAGTGGGGCGCGGGGCA
>JBFIHV010000351.1:0-3142 GCA_041601595.1 Amylibacter sp.
GCCGAGGCCACCCAGACGGTCGTCAGGGTCGCCGACCACAGTTTGGGGTCGGACCAGAGCTCGGCGCGGCCCAAGGCGTGCGAGCCAATAATCAGGAAGGGCATCAAGAATCCCAGAACCACGGGAACAGAACAGGCCAGCATGGCCACGATACGCGCCACGGCGCCGAATTCCTCGACATGGGGTGCCCGTTTCTGCTTGGTCAGCTGGTGAAACCGGATATTGCGGCGGCTGTATTTCTCCAACAACACCAGACAGATCACCAGCCCGAGGATGACACAGGCGATCTGCGCCGCGCCGCCCACATTGGCGCCTTGCAGCCAGACCGTGAATATTCCGGTTGTCAGCGTCTGGACGGCGAAGAAATCGACGGCGCCGAAATCGTTCAAGGTCTCCATCATCACGATCGCCACGCCGGCAACCACCGCGGGACGGGCCAGCGGCAGGCCGACGCGCCAGAAGCTGGCCCAGCGGCCGCAGCCCAGCGCCCGCGACACTTCCAGCGCGCAGGCGGATTGTTCGCGGAACGCGGCCCGCGCCAGCAGATAGACGTAAGGATAAAGCGACATGGACAGAACCAGCACGGCGCTGCTGCGCGATCGGATATCGGGAAACCAGTAGTCCTTGGCCGATTGCCAGCCGAACACCTCTCGCAGTGCGGTCTGGAACGGACCGGCGTATTCCCAGAAATCCACCAGCGCATAGGCCCCGATATAGGCCGGGATCGCCAATGGCAGCAAAAGCGCCCATTCGAAAATCCGGCGGCCGGGAAAGCGGTGCATCACCACCAGCCATGCCGCGCCGGTTCCCATCGCGGCGGACAGGACGGCGACCGACGCCATCAGCAGCAGGCTGTTTCCGAAATAGCGCGGCAGGGTGGTGCGGATCAGATGCGGCCAGATATTCTCGGTCGGGAACAGCGCCAGCCAGAAGATCGCGCCGACCGGCAGCACCACCAGAACGGCGATGACAATCGCCGCCGTTCCCCAGATATCGGGCAAGCCCCTCGCCCGTTTGGGCGGTATCGTATGTGTGGTTTCAGCCATGCCAACGCGATAGCGCAAAGCCGGAGACCTGTCCAGCGACCGAGCCAGTCACGATCGCGTGCGGGTTACATGCCCAGCGCGTCCTTGTAGACTTCCAGAACGGCTTCTTCCTCGGACAGGACATGCGGGTCTTTCTTGCGCAGGGCGACCAGCTTGCGCAGCGCCTTTGTGTCATAGCCGCGGCCCTTGGCCTCTGCCATCACTTCCTTCTGCTGGTCGGCGATGTCTTTCTTTTCCGCTTCCAGCCGCTCGTAGCGCTCAATGAAAGCGCGCAACTCGTCTGCGGCCACGCGATAGGTGATTTGATCGGAAGAATCGTCCACGGCTTTTGTCCTCTGCTGAATTGAGCCGTTGTCCTAACCGCTGGCTTGGCGCAGGGCAAGACCAAGCTTGAGCTTGCGCCGCCAATCGACTAAACCGCGATGAAACGAAGGGGATAAATCATGTTGCTGATCGGTGTCATTACCACGTTGCTCGGGCTTGCCGGCCTGATCTACTGCATGGTTCAGGCCTACCGCGCCAAACGCACCGGATTGCAGGGCGAGGCGCTGACCAATCACCTGCGGCGTCTGGTTGCGGTCAACCTCGCCGCCTTTTTCCTGTCCGCCATCGGTCTGGTGATCGTTCTGGTCGCGATCCTACTCTGACGGCGATCGGGCCATCAGCACAGAGTGGACCATCTTTCGTATCAGGCTCAGATTGTCGGGTGTTGAAAGCCGGTGATCCGCGCCCTTGATCAGCGTCAGACGGATATCGTCGCCCTCGGCATGATCGAGCAGGCGCAAGGCCACCGAGACGTCCACATCCGTATCGGCGGTTCCCTGCAACAGGCGGACCGGAAAGTTCAGCGCCAGAGGATCGCGCAGCACCAGTTGCCTGCGCCCGTCCTCGATCATTTTGCGCGTGATGATATAGGGCTCGTCGGAATAGTCCGACGGCAGCGCCACCCTGCCCGTTTCCTCCAGTTCCTGCTTCAGCGCATCGGAAAATCCGGCCCACATGCTGTCCTCGGTGAAATCCGGCGCGGCGGCGATGCCGACCAGACCGCAGACCTTGGTCGGGATCGTGCGGGCCACCAGCAGGGCGATCCAGCCGCCCATGGAACTGCCCACCAGAACCTGCGGCCCCGCCGTAAGCTCCGAAATCGCCGCCATCGCGTCCGCCGCCCAGTCGCCGATGCAGCCTTCGGTAAACGTGCCCGAAGACTGCCCGTGGCCCGAATAGTCGAACCGCAGGAAGGCCCGCCCCGTTTCCCTGGCCCAGTCTTCCAGGTAAAGCGCCTTGGTGCCCTCCATGTCGGAATGCAGCCCGCCGAGAAACACCACGCCGGGCAACGAGCCTTCCGTCTTGTGATAGGCGATCCTGCGGCCGTTCGAGGTTTCCAGAAAATCGGGCTTTGACATTGGAACTCCTTGTAAGCGTGTTTGTCCGATCTTGGACCCTAACGTGTTGCCGCGCGATTTCAACCGCCAAGCCCGCACCTGTTCCGCTAACAGTTGACATTCCCCTGCCCTCCGGCCAAATACCGTGAAATAACCGCAACCGGGCGTTTCGTAGGCGCCAAACCGAGGAGCCTGACATGGCCGATATCACCATTACCCTTCCCGACGGAAATCAACGTGTCTACCCCGCTGGCGTAACCTGCGCCGACGTGGCCGAGGATATCTCGAAATCGCTGGCCAAGAAGGCCATTTCCTGCACCATCAACGGCGAACACCGCGACCTGTCGCGCGTCATCGAAGGCGACGCCGATATAGCGATTCACACGATGCAGGACGAGGCGCAGGCGCTGGAACTGATCCGGCACGACTGCGCCCATATCATGGCCCGCGCGGTGCAGGAGCTCTGGCCGGACGTGAAGGTCACCATAGGCCCGGTCATCGAGAACGGTTTCTATTACGATTTCGACCGGCAGGAGCCGTTTTCCAGCGAAGACCTGACCGAGATCGAAAAGAAAATGCGCGAGATCATCAACAAGCGTGATCCCGTCAGCACCGAGATCTGGGACCGCGACCGCGCGATCAAGTTCTATGAGGCCAACAACGAACCCTACAAAGTCGAACTGGTGGGCATGATCCCCGAGGGTCAGGATATCC
>JBFIHV010000352.1:0-3125 GCA_041601595.1 Amylibacter sp.
AACATGATGATGAGCCCCGAGAAACTGGGCCGTCTGGAAGCCGACCAGCGCAAGCTCTACGACCTGATCTGGAAGCGCACCATCGCCAGCCAGATGGCCAGCGCGCAACTGGAACGCACCACGGTCGACATCCTGTCCGCCGACGGTCAGGTCGGCCTGCGCGCCACCGGCCAGGTCGTCGTTTTCGAGGGCTTCCTGAAGGTCTATGAAGAAGGCCGCGACGATCAGGACAGCGACGAGGACGGCAACCGCCTGCCGCAGATCGCGCAGGGCGAGCCGGTGCAGAAGAACTCGGTCGACGCCGACCAGCATTTTACCCAGCCGCCGCCGCGCTATACAGAGGCGACGCTGGTCAAGCGGATGGAAGAGTTGGGCATCGGCCGGCCCTCGACCTATGCCTCGATCGTCACCACGATTCAGGACCGTGACTATGTCCGCAAGGAAAAGAACCGCCTGATCCCCGAGGACAAGGGCCGTCTGGTCACAGCCTTCCTCGAAAACTATTTCCGGCAGTATGTCGGCTATAACTTCACCGCCCAACTGGAAGAGGAACTCGACGAGGTTTCCGCAGGGACCGAGGACTACAAGAAACTGCTGGCGCGTTTCTGGAAGGATTTTTCCGCCGCCATCGCCGATACGTCCGAATTGCGGATTACGGAGGTGCTGGAAAAGATCAACGAGGTGCTGGAGCCGCACCTGTTCCCGCCGACCGAAGACGGATCGGACCCTCGGGTCTGCAAGACCTGCGGCAACGGTCGCCTGTCGCTGCGCACTGCGCGCTCCGGCGGGGCCTTCATCGGCTGCTCCAATTATCCCGAGTGCCGCTACACCCGCCCGCTGGCGGGCGAGGTCGAGGGCGGCGATATCGCCGGGCCGGACGGCAAGCTGCTGGGCCATGACGATGACGGCGAGCCGATCAAGCTGCGCTCGGGCCGTTTCGGCCCCTATGTCCAGCGCGGCGAGGCCACCGAGGAAAACCCCAAGCCGCCACGGGCCTCGATCCCGAAGGGCGTGGAACTGGATGCCGTCGACCTCAAACTGGCGCTTGACCTGCTATCGCTGCCGCGTTTCATCGGCGAACACCCGGACGGCGGACCGGTAGAGGCCGCCATCGGCCGCTTCGGCCCCTATGTGATGTGGACCAAACCGCCGGAAGAGGGCAAGAAAACCCCGCAGAAGATCTATGCCAACATCAAGGATCCGGCCGAGGTTTTCACCATCGGCATGAACCGCGCGGTCGAACTGATCGCCCAGAAAGCCGCGAACGGCGGGCGCGGAGCCGCGGCGAAACCCCTGCGTGAACTGGGCGAACACCCGCAGAACGGCGGCGCGATCAACGTGATGTCAGGCCGTTACGGCCCTTACGTGAAATGGGAAAAGGTCAACGCGACCCTGCCAAAGGATGTGCAGCCCGAAACCGTGACCATGGAGCAGGCGGTCGAACTGATCGACGCCAAGGCCGCCACCAAGGGCAAGGGCAAGGCAAAAACTGCCAAGAAACCGGCGGCGAAAAAACCTGCCGCCAAGAAGGCAGCCGCCAAAAAGCCGGCGGCGAAGAAGAAAGCAACCTGAGGCGCGGGAACGGTATTCGGAAGGGCCACACCATGATCGGACGCATCAATCATATCGCCATCGCCGTTCCCGACCTCGACGCGGCGGTGGAGCGTTATCGCACCGGCCTCGGCGCAACGGTGTCTGCACCGCAGGACCTGCCCGAACACGGCGTCCGCGTGGTGTTCGTGCAACTGGAAAACTCCAAGGTTGAATTGTTGCTGCCGCTGGGCGAGAACAGCCCCATTGCCGGATTTCTGGCGAAGAACCCCGACGGCGGCATGCATCACATCTGCTTCGAGGTCGCCGACATCAAGGCTGCCAGCGACCGGCTGACCGCCAGCGGCGCCCGCGTCCTCGGCGACGGTTCGCCGAAAACCGGCGCGCATGGCAAACCGGTCCTGTTTTTGCACCCCAAGGACTTTTCCGGCACGCTGATCGAGCTAGAACAAGTGTAGAGAGGATAAATCCATGACGATTAGCGCCGCCGCCGTTCTGTTTGCCGTGATCTGGTTCATGACCCTGTTCATTGCCCTGCCCATCGGGCTGAAAACCCAGGGCGACGACGGCAAGGTCGTCCCCGGCACGCATGCCTCCTCTCCGATGAATTTGCGGCTCGGACGCAAGATGCTCTGGGTAACGCTGATCACCTTCCTGATCTGGGTGCCGACTTGCCTGGTCATCACATCGGGCGTGATCACTGTCGATATGCTGGATTTCTACGGCGGTATCGACAACAGCTATTGACGGTTCAGCCGGTGGAACAGGTGCGTGAAGGTCGCCGCGCCCAAAACCGGAACGAACAGGTTCAGCAGCGGCACCGACAAGGGTACCGCCATCAGAAATCCCGCCAGCCAGATCTGGAACCGGTATTTCCGGCGCAGGGCATCGGCATCCTTGCGCCCCAGCCGCCGCATGGCGACCATCTGGAAATACTCGCGCCCCAGCAGGATGCCGTTCACGATCCAGAAGATGACCGGCGCCAGCAGCGTCGAGGCGAAATAGATCACCAGCGCGAACAGGTTGACGACGATGATGAAGCCGAGGAACTTCAGGCTGTCCAGCAGGATGTCGCCGAACGGCGTCCGCGGCACCGGCGGCAGATCTGGATAATGCTTGCGCTCCACCGCATCGGCGATGGTTTCCAGGAAGAACCCGGTAAAGACCGAGGCGACGGGCACCATCAGAAACACCGACATGCCGATCATCGCGACCAGCGCAAAGCCCGACAGCAGCCATGACAGGAACTCGATCTCGCCAAAGAACGGCAGGATGATCACGTCCGGCAGCAGCAGTTGCACGATCCATGTGGCGGCGGCCAGCAACGCCAGCGTCACCCCGACCGATCCCAGCAGGACCTTGCGGAATTTCGTGTCTCCCAGCTGTGCGAGCGCCTTTGTGAAGTCGCTGAATATCATTGATCCACCCATTGGGTAATGGCGTCGATGTCCGGTCTTGGCCGCTCCGGCGGCGCCGATGTCTCGGTGCCGATATGGATATAACCGGCAACGAATTCGCCGCTGTGCAGGCCCAGATTCCGTTGCAGGAAGGCCTCGTCATAGGCCGACCAGCCG
>JBFIHV010000353.1:0-3083 GCA_041601595.1 Amylibacter sp.
CACTATCAGGCGATGCTGTCGTTCTATGGCGCCGACGTCGGACGGCGCGTGGCGCGCAAGCATCTCGGCTGGTACATGGACGAATTGCAGACCGGCAGCGGTCTGCGCCGGGCGATCCTGACCGAGTCGAATCATGGCAAGGTTCTGCAATTGCTGCAAAAGCTGGAGCCATCGGAGCGGAGGCAGGCAGCATGACCGCAATCGATCTGACCACGGTCTGGAACAGCCTGCCGTTTCCGGCGCTGGTGCTGGACAAGCGGCGGCATGTTCTCGAGGCCAACCCGGCCGCCGAGCAGTTCCTGTCCGCCTCTGAAAAGCAGATCATGAAGCGTGGCCTGACGCATTTCTTCGGCCGCAATTCGATCATCATGGGCACGGTCGCGCAGGCGGTTGCCGACACCTCGTCGGTTTCGCAATACGGTGTCGATGTCTCGACGGCAGGCCAAGCCGCCGTTTCCTGCAACATCTACGTCAATTTCCTGTCGCCGGAAGAGGGCACAATCCTGCTGATCATCCAGCCGGCGGGCGTCGCCCTGAAGATGAGCCAGTCCCTGACCCATCTGGCCGCGGCCCGGTCGGTGACCGCAATGGCGGGGATGCTGGCGCATGAAATCCGCAATCCGCTGGCCGGCATCACCGGTGCGGCGCAATTGCTGGCGATGAACGCGTCGGACGGCGACCGGGAACTGGCCGAAATGATCGGGCAGGAGGCAAAGCGCATCGGCAATCTGGTGGACCGCGTCGAGCATTTCGGCGACCAGCGTCCGGTGGAGCGTCAGCCGGTCAATATCCACGACGTTCTGGACCGCGCCAGCCGCGCGGCCAAGGCAGGCTTTGCCGCGCATGTCTCGTTCTCGCTGGAATATGACCCGTCGCTGCCGGATGTGGCGGGCGACCCCGACCAGTTGCTGCAGGTGTTCCAGAACCTGATCAAGAACTCTTCGGAAGCTCTGGGCGACAGCCGGGGCCAGATCCGCATCAGGACGTCTTACAATTCCGGCATGAAATTCGCCGCGACCGGCCATCGGATCGAGAACCTGCCGATCCAGGTCGAGGTCATCGACAACGGCAAGGGCATTCCCGAAAGCCTGATCGCCGATGTCTTCGACCCCTTCGTTTCGAGCAAGTCGAACGGAACCGGGCTGGGCCTGTCATTGGTGTCAAAAATTGTCGCCAGCCACGGCGGCCTGATCGAATGTTCCAGCGGCGAGGGCAAGACGCGGTTTTGCGTAAGACTGCCGATCTGGCGAAACAGGAAGGAAACTGTGTAATGGATGGAACCGTACTTGTTGCCGACGACGACCGGACGATCCGGACCGTTCTGACACAGGCGCTGACACGGGCCGGATGCAAGGTGCGATCGACCGGCAGCGCCTCGACGCTCTGGCGCTGGGTGGAAGAGGGCGAGGGCGACGCGATCGTGTCCGACGTCATGATGCCGGACGGAAACGGGCTGGAGATGCTGCCCTCGATCAAACGCAAACGCCCGGACCTGCCGGTGATCGTGATTTCGGCGCAGAACACGGTGATGACGGCGATCAAGGCGTCTGAATCCGGCGCCTTCGATTACCTGCCGAAGCCGTTCGACCTGAAGGACCTGCTGTCCAAGGTAAACAAGGCGCTGTCGCAGAGCAACCATCCGGCGCCCGGGTCCGCCCTGTCAGCGGATCGCGGGCAGCACCTGCCGCTGATCGGCAGCTCGCCGCCGATGCAGGACGTTTACCGCCTGCTGGCGCGGGTTCTGAACACGGACCTCAACGTGCTGATCACCGGCGAAAGCGGCACGGGCAAGAGCCTGTTGGCGAAAACGCTGCACGAACTGGGGCACCGTTCGCACGAGAGCTTTGTGACGATTTCCGCCTCGACGGCGACGCCGGCCACTCTGGAGCATGTGATCCTCGGCTCGGAAGGCGAGGGTTCGCCCGAGGCCGCGCCGGCAAACGCGACGCTCTATCTGGACGAGATCGCGGAGATGTCGGCCGAAACGCAGTTGCACCTGCTCGACCTTTTGCAGTCCCAGGGCGTGCGGTCCAAGAATTTCCGGATCATCTCGTCGACCCGCCAGGAGTTGGTGAACCTCGTCAACGAGGGCATTTTCCGGGAGGACCTGTTCTATCGGCTGAATGTCATGCCGATGTCGCTGCCGCCGCTGCGCGAGCGGCTGGACGATATCGCGGAACTGACCCAGTTTTTCCTGCGCCGCGCGGCGGAGCAGGGCATGCCGAACAAGTCGATCTCGAAATCCGCGCTGGAAAAGATGCGGCTGGCCCTGTGGGCGGGCAATGTGCGCGAGTTGGAGAACTTCGTCCAGCAACTGGTCGTTCTGTCGCCCTATGACGAGATCAGCGGCGACTTCGTCGAGCAGAAGCTGAAACAACTGCCGAAAATCAAGTCCGACAACGAACCGCTGAGCGGCGAAAAACTGTCATCGTCGGTCGAGGCGCACATCCGGCGCTATTTCGACCTGCACGGCGACGCGCTGCCGCCGCCGGGATTGTACAACCGGATTCTGCGGGAGGTTGAACTGCCGCTGATCGCGCTCACCCTGTCCGCGACGCGCGGAAACCAGATCAAGGCGGCGGAATTGCTGGGATTGAACCGGAATACCCTGCGAAAGAAGATCGGAAACCTTGATATTCAGGTGACAAGGACCAAGAAAATGATGTAAACATGCCACAGTAGGTGTAGCAGCAACGAAACGAGTCGAGAGTTTGAAGACGCTTCATATTAACTCGGCAGTGACAACGCTCAATCAGTGGCGCAAGAAGCGCAGCGTTCGTACTGGATTCGCGGTCGGGCTATTCGTCCTGGGCCCCTTGATGGTGCTGGTCACCTATCTGGCGCTGAGTTCCTTCAATCTGCATTCCACTTCGGTCACGCTCCGTCTGATCGTCCTCGCCGACCTCATCTATGTTCTGGTGGTCACGGCGGCGGTTTCGCAACGTATCTTCAGCATCATTTCCGCCCGCCGCGCGCAATCCGCCGGATCGCGGCTGCATTCGCGCCTGAGCGCGGTTTTCGCCTTCGTCGCCCTGTTGCCCACCGTTCTGGTGGCCATTTTCGCGACCATCACGCTGAACATC
>JBFIHV010000354.1:0-3076 GCA_041601595.1 Amylibacter sp.
GCCCATGGCGGCCAGACACAGAGCCTCCAGCGGCCGGCCGGCATCCTCGCCGCAGAAACTCAGCGGCGTGCTGAAGGAATCGCAGCGCGCGGCGATCTGGCCGATGAAGGCGAGGTAACTGACGTTCAGCGTGTCGTAGCGGCGGCGCACGCGTTCGTTCTCTCGGTCGGCGGCGTAAAAGAACTGTTTCAGGTCGTTACCCCCGATCGAGATGAAATCGCATTGTTCGAAGAAGCGGTCGGGCGCGAAGGCAAGGCTCGGGGTTTCCAGCATTGCGCCGATCTTGATTTCGGACGGCAGGGAGTGGCCGAGCCGCTTTTCGGATTCGACGACATTCAGGAACAGGGCGCGGGCATCGCGGAATTCGTTGAACTGGGCGATGAACGGAAACATCACGCGCAGGGGCCGGCCCTTGGCGCCGCGCAGCATCGCCTGTATTTGCATTTTCATAAGGCCGGGCTTGTCCAGTCCCAGCCGGATCGCACGCCAGCCCATGGCGGGATTGGGTTCGTCCTCGGGCTTCCAGAACGGCAGAACCTTGTCCGATCCGATATCGAGCGTGCGGAACACCACCGGCTTGCCGCCGGCGGCATCCATGACGCGGGAATAGGTCTCGGCCAGCTCGTCGCGGCGCGGCACGGCGCTGCGCATCAGGAATTGCAGTTCCGTGCGGAACAGGCCCACGCCCTCGGCGCCCGAGCCTTCCAGACTGGGCAGGTCGAGCATGAGGCCGGCGTTCATCATCAGCTTTATGTTGACGCCGTCCAGCGTCGTGGCGGGTTCGTCGCGGATCGCGGCGAATTTCTCGCGGGCTTCGGACACCATCGCGATCTTGTCGCGAAAGGCGTTGGAAACACTGTCGTCGGGGCGCAGATGCGCCAACCCCTGATCGCCGTCGACAAGGATCGCGTCGCCGTTCAGCGCCTCTCGGGTGATATTTGTGGCGTGGATCACCATCGGTATCGCCCAGGCGCGTGCGATGATGGTGGCATGCGAACCGACGGATCCTTCCTCCAGCACGATGCCCTTCAGCTTCTTGCCGTATTCCAGCAGTTCACCGGGACCGATGTTGCGGGCCACGAGGATCGGGTTTTCCGGCAGATCGTCGGAAGAGTGGCGCCCCTGCCCGGTCAGCAGGCGCAGCAGGCGGTTCGACAGGTCGTCCAGATCGTGCAGCCGGTCGCGCAGGTAGGGATCGGGAACGCGGGCCATGCGGGCGCGGGTGGCGGACTGTTCCTTTTCAACCGCGACCTCGGCGGCCAGACCGCTGTCGATGCTGCTTTCCAGCCGCGACACCCAGCCCTTGGAATTGGCGAACATCCGATAGGCCTCCAGCACGTCGCGCTGTTCCTCGTCGCCGGTCTTCATATTCGCGCCCAGCAGGTCGTCGACCGAAATCCGGAGCTGGTTCATGGCTTCGTGCAGGCGCTTCTTTTCGGCTTCGGGGTCGTCGGTGACCGGGTTTGAAACCACGATTTGCGGATCGTGCAGGACGACAACGCCCTCTGCGACGCCTTCCTGCCCGGTTGCGCCGTTGAACAGGAACGGGCGCTGGTGCGGCGCGGACATGGCGTCGCCTTCGCCGATAAACGCGCCCAGCTCTTTCATCTCGGCGATCACCATCGCCACGATTTCCAGCGCATAGACCTCGTCCTCGGAATAGAGGCGCGGCTCCTTGTTCTGCACCACCAGAACGCCGAGGATCTCTCCCAGTCGCTGGATCGGCACGCCGAGCAGCGAGGAATAGCGCTCCTCGCCGGTTTCCGGCATATAGCGGAAACCCTTTTCCTTGTTCGCATGTTCGGCGTTTATGGCGCGGGCCTCTTTGGCGACGCGCCCGACCAGGCCCTCGCCGAAACGCATGCGCGTCTGGTGCACCGATTCCTTCTTCAGCCCCTCTGTCGCGCACAACTCCAACGTCTGCGCATCGCGGCGCAGATAGATCGAACAGACCTCGGTGCCCATGCCCTTGGCGACAATCTCGGTAATGTGGTCGAGCCGTTCCTGACCCTCGTTGTCTTCGGCGAGGGTCGCGCGCAGCTTTCTCAGCAGGTCTCGGGAATCGCTTCCTGGTCTGGCTGGCATAAAATCCGTGCCTTACGTTGCTTTTTCCAATTCGAAAGCATCATGCAACGCGCGGACCGCCAATTCCATATATTTCCGGTCGATCAGCACAGAAACTTTGATCTCGGAGGTTGTAATGACGCGGATGTTCACGCCTTCCTTCGCCAGCACCTCGAACATTTTCGCCGCGATCCCGGCATGGCTGCGCATGCCGACGCCGACGATCGAGACCTTGGCGACCAGATCGTCGACCACCAGGCCGTGGAAATTGATGCTGCCGGACGCCTTCGCGGCCTCCAGCGCCTTTTGCGCCCGCGCGATCTCGCTGGTCGGGCAGGAGAAGGTCATGTCGGTGCGGCCCTCCTCCGAGATGTTCTGGACGATCATGTCGACGTTCACGCCGGCCTCGGCGAGCGGGCCGAAGATCGCGGCGGCGACGCCGGGGCGGTCGGCCACGGACACAAGGGTGATTTTAGCCTCGTCGCGGGAATAGGCGACGCCGCTGACTACGTTGTCTTCCATGATTTCCTCCTCGTCGCACACATAGGTGCCCGCTGTTTCGGATATATCGTCTTCAAAACTCGACAGAACGCGAAGCGGCACCTTGTAGCGCATCGCCAGTTCGACCGAGCGTGTCTGCAGAACCTTGGCGCCGAGCGACGCCAGTTCCAGCATCTCTTCGTAAGAGATCTTTTCCATTTTACGCGCCTTGGACACGATGCGCGGATCGGTGGTGTAGATCCCGTCGACATCGGTGTAGATGTCGCATCGCTGCGCCTTGAAAGCGGCCGCGAATGCGACGGCGGTGGTGTCCGACCCGCCCCGGCCCAGCGTCGTGATGCGACCCTCGGGCGAGACGCCCTGAAATCCGGCAACCACGGCGACATTCATGCCCTGGTCGAACTTGGTGTTCAGGTTTTCGCAGGGGATATCCAGAATGCGGGCCGCGCCATGCGCGGAGTTGGTCAGCAGCGGCACCTGCCAGCCCTGCCAGCTGCGCGCCGCGACGCCC
>JBFIHV010000355.1:0-3065 GCA_041601595.1 Amylibacter sp.
ACGCCATGCTGATCGCCATGGACAACGAGGGCATCTCGCTGTCGCGCCGCCGCATCACCCTGTCGACCTCGGGCATCGTGCCCGAGATCATCCGCGCCGGTCAGGAAATCGGCTGCATGCTGGCGATCTCCTTCCACGCCACCACCGACGAGGTGCGCGACAAGCTGGTGCCGATCAACCGCAAGCACAAGATCGCCGAGCTGCTGCAGGCCTGCCGCGACTATCCGCGCCTGTCGAACGCCGAGCGCATCACCTTCGAATACGTGATGCTGAAGGACGTGAACGACAGCGACGCCGACGCGCGCCGCCTGGTGCAGCTGATCGCCGGCATTCCGGCCAAGATCAACCTGATCCCGTTCAACCCCTGGCCCGGCGCGCCCTACGAGCGCTCCGACTGGGAGCGGATCGAGAGTTTTGCAGAGATTGTCAACAACGCGGGCTATGCCAGCCCCGTGCGGACCCCCCGCGGTGAAGACATCATGGCCGCCTGCGGCCAGTTGAAGAGCGCGACGGAACGCGCCCGAAGATCGACGACGAGGACCGTCAGCGAATAATAAAAACGGCGGCACAGATCGCCACGGAAATTGAGGGACTATGACGAGCAATGAAAAAAAGAACATTCCTGGCGGGTCTGGCTAGCGGCCTGGCCCTGCAACCGGCGCGCGCCCTTGAGATCGAGGAAGAGCGCCCGCCGGTCCTGAACGGCGAGGTCTACTCCGGACCCGAGATCACGCAGATATTGCTGCACAAGGACAGGCGCAAGCTCTACCTGCTGCACAAGGAAGAGGTGCTGCGGTCCTACCAGGTGCGCCTCGGCTTCAACCCGGACGGCCACAAGCTGCGGGAGGGCGACGGGCGCACGCCCGAGGGCCTGTATCACATCGACCGCCGCAACTACAAAAGCGCCTTTTACCTGAGCCTCGGGATTTCCTACCCCAACAGCCGGGACATCGCGCGGTCACGGGCGGCGGGCGTTTCGCCCGGCGGGGACATCTTCAACCACGGCGGCCCGAGATCGGCCCAGGAAGGCCGCAAGCGCGACTGGACGGCGGGCTGCATTTCACTGCGGAACGACGACATGCGCGAGGTTTTCTGGATGGCGCGGCTGGGCACGCCGATCTTCATCACCGTCTAGGGGCGCGGGCCTCAGGTTCCGAAAATCTGGACCCACCAGATCTTGCCGTTGCTGTCCTGATGCCAGGACAGGCCCAGAAAGCGCGCGCGGTCCGACAGGATCGCGGCCCGCGTCTGCGGGTCATCCATCCAGGCGTTCAACGTCAGCAGGTCGTCCTCGAACGTCTCGGATATATTCTCGCTGACGAAATCGCCGGGATAGCCGACGCGGGCGATCCGGTCGAGCGGCGAGGAGCCGTCGGATCCGAAATGCCAGGGCCGGTTCTGGCGCGACATGTCGATTGCATGGGTCTTGGCCGCCGCGTTCAGTTCCGGCGACAATTGCACGGGTCCGACGCCGTTGGCCTGCCGCACGGCATTCACCGCGTCCAGATGCCGGTACTGGATTTCCGCGGTATCGCCTTCGCCGATCCAGAATATGCGAATGACCTCGCCCTCTTCATTCACCCTTGGTCCCTGATCGCAGGCGGACAAGAATCCGGCGACAGCGGCCAGCAATATCATTAAACGCAACATACGGTCGATTCCCCGAAATTGAATTAGGCGCTTATGCCTCTACCTTGAAATCGCGGCGGCGGCAAACAAGCATTTGAAGTTTCGGCGGATTCCCGTCCCTGACACGATTTTGATTTGTTACTGTTGTCGTTACGCACTATATGTTGCTCAAGATATGAAACGAGAGTCGATATGAAAAAGTTCAACGATTTGAGAATGTCGCGCCGCGCCTTCGCCGCCGGAACGCTGGCCTCCGCCGCTTTCGGCAGCCGCGCCCTGGCGCAGTCCGACCCCGCGTTCGAGGAAGCCATCGCAAACGAGTTCGCCGTTGACCGCCCTCAGGGCGGCGTCCAGCGCAACATCTCCAGTTTCCGGTCCCAGTCATGGGAGCCGTATTTCTCCGACACACGCAACGGCGCGATCCTCGTGGACACGAAAAGCCGCGCCCTGCACTTCTGGTCCGAGGACAGGTCGATCTACAAGCTCTACCCGACCAGCGTGCCCGAATCGCCCGAACTGACGCGACTGGGCCGGACCTCGGTCGTGCAGAAACGTGTCGGCCCCGACTGGCGCCCGACCGCGAATATGCTGAAGCGCAACCCCGACTGGCCGAAATACATCCCGCCGGGTCCGGACAACCCGCTCGGCACGCATGCGCTCTACCTGTCGTGGCAGTATTACCGGATTCACGGCACGCACGACACGCGCAAGATCGGCCGGCGGTCGTCGAACGGCTGTATCGGCCTGTATAACCAGCACATCGCCCAGCTGTTCGAAATGACCAAGGTCGGGACGCAGGTTCTTCTGATCTAGCGGTCTGATCGCCCGGATTTTTTCCGGCAGGCGCTCGCGGTTACGCCGTGGCCGGAAACACCGATTCCCATCGCAGACGGTGGGAATCTTAACACTTCATTTCCTGTTTTCTGAAAGTCTCGCGGCACCCTGTCCGGCAACCGGCGCGGCCGGCAAGGCGCCTTGCCGTCACCGAAGGCCGCGCGCCTGCCCACCGCCGGCGCTTGGTCACGAGAGAAACACGATTTGAGGATGACCCCATGAAGAAACTCGTTCTGTCCGCCGCGGCGGCATCCCTGTTCGCGACATCGGCCCTGGCCGGCAGTCTGGTCGCGCCGGACCCCGAACCGATGGCCGAAATCGCGCAGGAAAGCGAAAGCCCGTCCTCCGACGGCCTGCTGGTGCCGCTGCTGGCGCTGCTGGCGCTCGGCGTGCTGATTTCGCAACGCGGCGATGATCTTCGCCCAGGATAATTATCATGAAAAAACTCGTTCTGTCCGCCGCGGCGGCATCCCTGTTCGCGACATCGGCCCTGGCCGGCAGCATGGTCGCGCCGGACCCCGAACCGATGGCCGAAATCGCGCAGGAAAGCGAAAGCCCGTCCTCCGACGGCCTGCTGGTGCCGCTGCTGGCGCTGCTGGCGC
>JBFIHV010000356.1:0-3045 GCA_041601595.1 Amylibacter sp.
CGTCGGCTTTCCTGTCCGTATCGGCCGGGGACCGCGCCCTATTCCCAGAGCGGCAGGCCCGAGATGGCGGCCGCAGCTATGATCGTGTAGGCGACGCCGCGATAGACCCGTTCATAGGCCGGACGAAACAAATAGGCGCCGGCGAAGCTTCCGGCCAGATTGGGGGCAATAAGCAGGATGCCCAGGAGCACAGCCGAAAAGTCGAGCCTTCCGAAAATGGCCAGCGCGGGCAGAAATGCGATGTCCGTCAGGAAAAGAAACAACAGCATGTTGGCCCGTATGACGTTTGTCGCCAATGTGCTGGCCATGTATAGCAGTATGACCGGAGGGCCGGGAATTCCGGCGACGCCCTGCAGAAAGCCCGACAGCCCGCCGGTTCCGTACGCCAGCGGACGCGTCATCCGGCCACGGTAACGGAAGCCGGAGATCAGGCACACGAGCAGAAACAGAGCAATCAAGGAAACGCTGTAGCGAAACACCTCCGGCGCAACCAGCGTAAGCGTGTACGGGCCGAGCGGCAGGGCAAGGAGCAGGCCCGTCATCAAGCGGAAGAGGTCACCCGGATCGCATTCCCGGAACGTCCGCCGGACGATGGGCAGCGGGCCGAGAAGGTCGAATATCACGAGTGTCGTGATCGCTTGGAACGGCGTCAGAAATTGACCGGCGACGGGCAGGTAGATCAGCGCGGAGCCAAACCCGGAAAACCCGCGTACGATCGCTGCCACAAAGGTTACAGCTGCAAGTGCCGCCAGTTGCAGAGCGTCCAGTTCCAGAAACAATCATCAAACCCTTCGCTCTGCCGGACCTTCCGCGGATCTGCACCGCAACTGCGGCGCCGCATGAGTCCGGCCCGGCATGGCTGCGGGGCCGGGTCAAACCGGTCGGCGCCGCGGTTACTCCGCCGCCTCCACGTAATCCGCTAGCGGCGGGCAGGAGCAGATCAGGTGCCTGTCGCCATAGGCGTTGTCCACGCGGTTGACGGGCGCCCAGTATTTGTCCACCCGGAACGCGCCCGGCGGATAGCAGGCCTGTTCGCGGCTATAGGGGCGGTCCCAGTCGCCGACCAGATCCTCGACCGTGTGCGGCGCGTTCTTCAGCGGGTTGTTGACCGGATCGGACCGGCCTTCCTCGATGTCCCGCGCCTCTTGCCGGATCGCCAGCATGGCGTCGCAGAACCGGTCGAGTTCGGCCTTGGTCTCGCTTTCGGTCGGTTCCACCATCAGTGTTCCGGGCACCGGAAAGCTCATGGTCGGCGCGTGGAAGCCGCAATCGATCAGGCGCTTGGCGACGTCGTCGACCTCGACCCCTGCGCTGTCCTTCAGCGGTCGCGTGTCGATGATGCACTCGTGCGCCACGCGCCCCGAGGGACCCTTGTAGAGCGTCGCGAATGCGCCTTCGAGCCGTTTGGAGATGTAATTCGCCGACAGGATCGCGATCTTGGTCGCCTGCGTCAGGCCATCGCCGCCCATCAGCAGGCAGTAGGCCCAGCTGATCGGCAGGATCGAGGGCGAGCCGAACGGTGCGGCCGACACCGGCCCCTGCGCGCCGCCGGTTTCCGGATGACCCGGCAGGAACGGGATCAGGTGCTTGCGCACGCCGATCGGCCCCATGCCCGGACCGCCGCCGCCATGCGGGATGCAGAAGGTCTTGTGCAGGTTCAGGTGGCTGACGTCGCCGCCGATCTTGCCGGGTTCCGCCAGGCCGACCATGGCGTTCATGTTGGCGCCGTCGATATAGACCTGACCGCCGTGCTTGTGCGTGATCTCGCAGACCTCGCGGACTTTCGCTTCGAAGACGCCGTGGGTCGAGGGGTAGGTGATCATGATCGCGGCCAGCCTGGCCGAGTGTTTTTCGGCTTTTTCCCTGAAGTCCTGCAAATCTATGTCGCCGTTGGCGGCGGATTTCACCACGACAACGTCATAGCCCACCATATGCGCCGTGGCGGGGTTGGTGCCATGCGCCGAAGTCGGGATCAGGCAGATGTTGCGGTGGCTCTCGCCGCGCGACGCGTGATAGGCGCGGATCGTCATCAGGCCGGCGTATTCGCCCTGCGCGCCGGAATTCGGCTGCATCGAGATCGCGTCGTAACCGGTGATCTGGCACAGCTTTTCGGACAGGTCGTCGATCATCTCGTGATAGCCCTCGACCTGCTCTTCGGGCGCGAAGGGGTGGATATTGGCGAACTCGCGCCAGCTGATCGGAATCATTTCCGCCGCGGCGTTCAGCTTCATGGTGCAGGACCCCAGCGGGATCATGGCCCGGTCCAGCGCCAGATCGCGGTCCGAGAGGCGGCGCATGTAGCGCATGATCTCGGTTTCGGCGCGGTTCATGTGGAAGATCGGGTGCGTCAGATAGTCGGAGGTCCGAAGCTGATCCTCGGGCAGGCGATAGCTGAATTCCGCATCGGTCTTGTGCTTGGGACCGACAAAGACCGCGACCAGCTGGTCGATGATCTCGGGGCGTGTCGCCTCGTCGATGGTGATGCCGATCTGGCCGGTGCCGACCTTGCGCAGGTTGATCCGCTTGTGACGGGCGCGGCGCATGATGCCGGACTGGTGGTTGCCGACATCGACGGTGATCGTGTCGAAGAACGTGTCATTGATCAGGCGGAAGCCGCCGGCCTCCAGATTGGCGGCGAGCCGGGCCGTTTCCAGATGGATGTTCTGGGCAATGGCCTTGAGCCCCTCGGGCCCGTGGAACACCGCGTACATCGAGGCCATGACCGCCAGCAGCGCCTGCGCGGTGCAAACGTTCGAGGTCGCTTTTTCGCGGCGGATATGCTGTTCGCGGGTTTGCAGCGCCAGCCGGTAGGCGCGGTTGCCGCGCGCGTCGATCGACACGCCGATCAGTCGGCCCGGCATGGCGCGTTTATAGGCCTCCTTCGTCGCCATATAGGCCGCGTGTGGCCCGCCGTACCCCATCGGAACGCCGAAGCGCTGGGTCGAGCCGACGGCGATGTCGGCGCCCATCTGGCCGGGTTCCTTCAGCAGCGTCAGCGACAGGGGATCGGCCGCCACGACGCCGATCGCGCCTTCGGCGTGCAGC
>JBFIHV010000357.1:0-3026 GCA_041601595.1 Amylibacter sp.
GGCGCCGGCGACGTGTTGGAGCCGGAAAACGATATCGCCGCCATCGGGTCGGGCGGTAATTTCGCGTTGGCCGCGGCGCGCGCGCTGATCGACGGCAAGGACGACGCCGAGGCGATCGCCCGCAGGGCACTCGCCATCGCCGCCGAGATCTGCGTCTACACCAATGGCAACCTGACGGTAGAAACCATCGAGGGCTAGGGCGTTCCGACCCGCCCCCGATCGAAAACAAGGCCAAACCCATGACCGACCTGACCCCCCGTGAAATCGTGTCCGAACTGGACCGCTTCATCATCGGCCAAAAGGATGCCAAGCGTGCGGTGGCCGTGGCGCTTCGTAACCGCTGGCGGCGCAAGCAGCTGGGCGACGACCTGCGCGACGAGGTCTACCCGAAAAACATCCTGATGATCGGCCCGACCGGCGTCGGCAAAACCGAGATCTCGCGCCGTCTGGCCAAGCTCGCCAAAGCGCCGTTCCTCAAGGTCGAGGCGACCAAGTTCACCGAGGTCGGCTATGTCGGGCGCGACGTGGAGCAGATCGTCCGCGATCTGGTCGACAGCGCCATCGTCATGGTCCGCGAGCAGATGCGCGACGACGTCAAGGCAAATGCCCACGGCTCCGCCGAGGAGCGCGTTCTGGATGCGCTCTGCGGCGAGGATTCGCGGTCGCAAACGCGCGAGATGTTCCGCAAGAAACTGCGTGACGGCGTGTTGGACGACAAGGTGATCGAACTGGACGTCGCCGACACGTCGAGCCCGATGCAGATGATGGATATCCCCGGCCAACCGGGCGGCGGCATGGGCATGCTCAACTTGGGCGACCTGTTCGGCAAGGCGTTTTCCGGCCGTACCACGCGGCGCAAGATGACGGTCAAGGATTCCTACCAAGTTCTGATCGCCGAAGAGGCCGACAAGCTGGTCGATCAGGAGGCGGTGACCAAGGAAGCGGTTTCGTCCGTCGAGGAAAACGGCATCGTGTTTCTCGACGAGATCGACAAGGTCTGCGCGCGGGCCGACGCGCGCGGCGCCGACGTGTCGCGCGAAGGCGTCCAGCGCGACCTGCTGCCGCTGATCGAGGGCACGACCGTTTCCACCAAATACGGCCCCGTCAAGACCGACCACATCCTGTTCATCGCCTCGGGCGCGTTCCACATCGCGAAACCGTCCGACCTGCTGCCCGAGCTGCAGGGCCGCCTTCCGATCCGCGTCGAACTCCGCCCCCTGACGGAGCAGGATTTCGTGCGCATCCTGACGGAAACCGACAATGCGCTGACACGCCAGTACATCGCGCTGATGAACACCGAGGAGGTGACCGTCGAGTTCACCGAGAACGGCATCTCGCAGATCGCCAAGATCGCCGCCGAGGTCAACGACACGATCGAGAACATCGGCGCGCGCCGCCTGCACACGGTCATGGAGCGGGTGTTCGAAGAACTGAGCTTCACCGCACCGGACCGCGGCGGCGACAAGGTCACCATCGACAGCGCCTTTGTCGAGGAACATCTGGGCGAGCTGGCGCGGTCGCCGGATATCAGCCGGTATGTTTTGTAGGGCTGGACTGCGGCGGGCGCTGACCTCTCGGAACTATCTGCATCGGGCCGCCGCATGCGGACGCGTCCGGCGGCTTGCTCTTCTTTGCTAGTGACAGTCGCTGCGACTTCGGTTTAGTTGGCCGGATGACCCTGACCCATTTCCTCAGAACCAACGCGCGCTGGCTGTCCGCCGGCGGTCTGCTGAACTTTTCATCGAGTTTCGGCCAGACGTTCTTCATCTCGATTTTCGCCGGCCAGATCATGCTGGACTACGGGCTGAGCAATGGCGATTGGGGCCGGATCTACGGCGCGGGAACGCTGGCGTCCGGCTTGCTGATAATCTGGGCCGGGGCCTTCACCGACCTGTACCGCGCCAGATCGCTGTCGATCGCCATGTTCTGCATGATGTGCGGGTTCTGTCTGGCGATGGCGTTCAACACCAGCGCGGCGCTTCTGATCGTCATCATATTCGGGCTGCGGTTCAGCGGGCAGGGCATGCTCAGCCATATCGCGATGGTCGCGATGGCGCGCTGGTTCGTCGCCGGCCGCGGCAAGGCGGCGGCGATTTCAAGGCTGGGATTCTCTTTCGGCGAGGCTCTGCTGCCGGTGCTGTTCGTGGCGCTGATGGCCTATACCTCATGGCGGTCGCTCTGGATCCTGTCGGCGGTCGTGGCCCTGCTGTTCATCCCGCCGCTGCGCTACCTGCTGTCGGCGGAGCGTACGCCGCAGTCCATCGCCGAGGAAAGCCACGCGGTCGGAATGTCCGGTCGCCACTGGTCAAGGTCGCTGGTCCTGCGGCACTGGCTGTTCTGGCTCGTTCTGCCGGCCATTGCCGCCCCGCCGATGATGGGGACCGCGTTCTTCTTCCAGCAGGTGCATTTTGCCGACATCAAGGGGTGGGAGCATGTGAGCCTGGTGGCGCTGTTTCCGTTCTACACCCTGACCACGGTCGGCTCGCTTCTGCTGGCCGGCGCCGCCACGGACCGCTGGGGCAGTTCGGTCATGATGCCGCTCCACCTTTTGCCGATGGCGGCGGCCTTCGTGGTTTTCGGCCAGGCCACGAGCCTTGGCCACGCAATGTTAGGCCTGGTATTGCTGGCCCTGATGCAGGGCGCCTACGGCGTCGTGCCGCTGGCCTTCTGGTCCGAATATTACGGCACGCGCCATATCGGCTCGATCAAGGCCTTGGCGGCGGCGGTCATGGTGGTGGCATCGGCCATCGGTCCGGCGCTGACCGGCGCGCTGATCGATCGCGGCGTCGGCTTCGCCGACCAGATGCTGTGGATCGCGGTCTATGTGGTGGTCGCCTCGGGCTTGGTGCTGGTCGGCGTGGTCCGCGCCAGGCCGGCCTTGCAACACCCTAGCGTCTCCGCCTGAGATAGACGTAGAACGCGCCCTTGCCGCCGTGTTTCGGATGCGCCTGCGTCACCTGAAGCACGATCCCGGACAGCGTGCCGGACCGCAGCCAGTCCGGCAGGGATTCCCGCAGAACGCCCGA
>JBFIHV010000358.1:0-3015 GCA_041601595.1 Amylibacter sp.
AAAGGTCATGGGGCGCGGCTATCCCGACAGCAAGAACGTCAAGCTGGGGTCGCAGAAGATCAAGTTCCATCTGGACTACATGGCCTGGCTGCTGGACCGCCGCCGCTGGCTGGCGGGCGACGCGATGACGCTGGCGGATTTTTCCGCCGCCGCGCAGCTGTCCTGTCTGGATTACATCTCGGACGTGGACTGGAACCGCTCGGCGCTGGTCAAGGACTGGTACGCCAAGATCAAGTCGCGGCCCGCGTTCCGCTCGCTGCTGGCCGATCAGCTGCCCGGATTCCCGCCGCCCGCGCATTACGCCGACCTGGATTTCTAGATGGGCGCGGGGGGCGATCCCCTTGTTGCGCGTCTGCGCGACCGCGCCCTTCACGAGGGGTTCTCTTCCATAGGAATTTGCGCGCCGGACGCGGTGCCGGAAACGGCGGACCGGCTGCGGGCCTTTGTCGAGGCCGGCTGTCACGGCCAGATGGGCTGGATGGCGGAGCGGATGCACTGGCGGGGCGATGCCTCGGCGCTGTGGCCCGAGGCGCGGTCGGTGATCATGCTGACCGAGAATTACAGCCCGTCGCATGATCCGCTGGCGGTGCTGGGGCAGCCGGACCGCGCGGCGATTTCGGTCTATGCGCAGAACCGCGACTACCACGATCTGGTCAAGAAACGGCTGAAACGGCTCGGGCGCTGGCTGATCGAGCAGGCCGAGGGGGCGCAGATCAAGGTGTTCGTCGACACCGCGCCGGTGATGGAAAAGCCGCTGGCGCAGGCGGCGGGGCTCGGCTGGCAGGGCAAGCATACCAACCTGGTGTCGCGCGAGCTGGGAAGCTGGTTCTTCCTCGGCGCGATCTTCACCACGCTGGACCTGCCGAAGGACGCCGCCGAGGCGGATCATTGCGGGTCGTGCCGCGCCTGTCTGGATGTTTGCCCGACGGATGCGTTTCCCGCGCCCTACCGGCTGGATGCGCGGCGCTGCATCAGTTACCTGACCATCGAGCATGACGGGCCGGTGGACCCCGAATTGCGGGCGCTGATGGGCAACCGGATCTATGGCTGCGACGATTGTCTGGCGGTCTGCCCGTGGAACAAGTTCGCGCAGACTGCAAGCGAGGCGGGTTACCACGCGCGCGAGGAACTGACCGCGCCCAAGCTGGCGGAACTGGCGGCGCTGGACGACGCCGGATTTCGCGCTTTATTCAGCAAATCGCCGGTGAAGCGCATCGGGCGGAACCGGTTTGTCCGGAATGTTCTGTATGCTATTGGAAATTCGGGACTGCCGGAATTGGTGAAAATCGCCAGGACACTCGCTGACGATCCCGACGAAACCGTGGCGGACGCCGCGCGCTGGGCGGCGCAACGACTGGAGCATGCCGATGGGTAAGACATTGCTGAGTATCGGTCACGGCTATTCGGCCCGCGCGCTGGCGTGGCTGCTGCTGGCGGATGGCTGGCGGATCATCGGAACTACGCGCAGCGCCGAAAAGGCCGCAGCCCTGCGCGCCGAAGGCATCGAGGCGGTGGTCTGGCCCGGCAGCGACCTGAAGCCCTTTCTGGCGCAGGCGAGCCATGTGCTGACCTCGGTCGCGCCGCCGCCGGAGGGCGATCCGGTGCTGGCGGAGCTTGCGCCCGCCCTGCGCGCGGCGGCGGAGCGTCTGGAATGGGTCGGCTACCTGTCCACCACCGGCGTCTACGGCGACCACGCGGGCGGTTGGGTCGACGAGGACACCGCGCTGTCGCCCAGCACCCGACGCGGAAAGATGCGCGTGCAGGCAGAGGCGGGCTGGCAGGCGCTGGGCCTGCCGCTGCACATCTTCCGGCTGGCGGGCATCTACGGCCCCGGTCGCGGGCCTTTCGCCAAGGTGCGGGCGGGCACCGCGCGCCGGATCATCAAGAAGGGGCAGGTGTTCAGCCGAATCCATGTGGCGGATATCGCGCAGGTGCTGGCGGCCTCGATCGCGCGGCCCAACCCCGGCACGGTCTATAACCTGTGCGACGACGACCCTGCCCCGCCGGAAGCGGTGATCGGCTATGCCGCGGAACTGCTGGGCCTGCCGCTGCCGCCGGCGGAGGATTTCCGGACGGCGGACATGACGCCGATGGCGCGCAGTTTCTACGCCGAATCGAAGCGGGTCTCGAACCGGCGGATCAAGACCGAACTGGGCGTCGAACTGATCTATCCGGATTATCGCGCGGGCTTGCAGGCTTTGCTGGCGCAAGAGGCGGCTGGCCGGACCTAGGCGGTGATTCGGCACGGAAAAGGGCCGGCGCCTTGCGGCACCGGCCCTGAAACTTCTGATTTGAGCAGCCGGTCAGGCCGCCTGATATCAGGAGGCTGGAGCGGTGTCGTCGCTGCTGTTGGAAATCAGCAGGCCGATTGCCACCAGAGCCAGCAGCGGAACAATAAGACCGGCGTCGGACGAGGATGTTGCCTCTTCGGTTACTTCAACCATTGGCTCCATTTCCGGCTCGACCAAGCTGCCTGCGAATACGGATGTTGCGAACAAAGCTGCTGCTGCAGCGGATACGACGATTTTTTTCATAACTTCACCTTTTATTTGCCCATTGGGGCAGGGTTCTAAGTACACCGCATGCTCTAAGCCAACGGGTCGGTTCATACGTTATATTACATTCGCAGATTATGGCGAGAAATTGCACCTGATCGTGAAGATTTTCAGCAAGACCGGAGCCTGTGTGACAAAATTGACAACAGACGGGCGCCGCCTTGTGAATCTCGGCGGAAAGCCGCCTGATATGGCCGGCAAAGGGCGCGCCTGTGGACTCGGATTCGGACCGCTTTGCCGCCTTCAAGACGGGGTTTTAGACAATTATTCTCGGGCATTATGGTGAAGGCATCAGAGGGTGACAGCTGCGGGCCCGAGCGGCGGGCCGGGTCGCGGGACGGGAGCGCCAAGACGCTTTCGCATGGCCCGAGTCAGAGATCTCCGGAGTCGCCGCGTTGCGAAATCAGCACGCCGAGTGCCAGCAGCGCCAGCAGCGGCACCAGCAGGCCGTCGGAGGACG
>JBFIHV010000359.1:0-3006 GCA_041601595.1 Amylibacter sp.
CCAGCGCATTTTCATGGACCTGCTGCTGCTCTACCGCAATCCGGAACGCGCCTTGCGGCGGATGAACGAGCTGGGCGTTCTTGGACAGTTCATCCCGGAGTTTCAGCGCGTCGTCGCCCTGATGCAGTTCAACATGTATCACCAGTACACCGTGGACGAGCACATCATCCAGTGCATCTCGATCCTCGCCGATCTGGAGATGGGCAAGTTGAAAGAGGAATTCCCGATCGCCTCGGGCATCCTGGCCACCGGCGTCAACCGCCGGGTCCTCTATGTCGCGCTGTTGATGCACGACATCGGCAAGGGCCGGCCAGAGGATCATTCGCTGGTCGGCGCGCAGATCGCCGAAGTGGTGGCGCCCCGTCTGGGCCTGACGGAGAAGGAATCCGAAACCGTCGTCTGGCTGGTGAAGAACCACCTCCTGATGTCGGACACGGCACAGAAACGCGACCATTCGGACCCGCGGACGGTGCGCGATTTCACACGTGTCGTGAACACCATGAGCCGGTTGAAGCTGCTGACCGTCCTGACCGTCTGCGACATCATGGGCGTCGGGCCGGGCACGCTGAACAACTGGAAGGCCCAATTGCTGAAATCGCTGTACAAGTCCGCGAAATCGGTCCTGCAGGACGGCTCCGACAAGACCGGTTCGGCGGAGCGCGTCAACGAAGCCAAGCAGAAGCTGACGAAGAAACTCAGCGGCCGGGGCGGCTGGGCAGAGCCAGAGATACAGGCCGAACTGGAACGCCATTACGACACCTATTGGCAGGGGCTGGACAGCAGAACGCACGCGGTTTTCGCAACCCTGCTCAAAGGTATCAAGGCCACGGATTTCGCCGCCGACCTGGAGGCCGACGAGGACCGGGCCGCGACCCGCGCCTGTTTCGTCCTGCAGGACCACCCCGGCATATTCTCGCGGCTCGCCGGCGCGCTGGCGCTGGCGCGGGCCAATGTCGTCGACGCGCGGACTTATACCAGCGTCGACGGCTACGCCACGGCCGTATTCTGGATACAGGACCTGAACCACAAGCCTTTCGAGAGCGCCCGCCTGCCGCGCCTGCGAGAGACCATCCTCAAGACCCTGAAGGGCGAGGTCATCGCAACCGAGGCGATCAAGGACAAGGACAAGATCAAGAAGCGCGAGCGCGAATTCGTGGTCCCCACGGAAATCACCTTCGACAACGAAGGGTCCGAGATCTACACGATCATCGAGGTCGACACCCGTGACCGTCCCGGCCTGCTGTTCGACCTGACCCGTACGCTCAGCCGGAACAACATCTATATCGCCAGCGCCGTGATCGCGACCTACGGGGTGCAGGCGGTGGACGTGTTCTACGTCAAGGACATGTTCGGCCTGAAACTGCATTCGGAAGCCAAACGCAAGACGCTGGAAAAGAAACTGCTGGAGGCCATCGACCGCGGCGCGCAAGAGGCCCTGTCTTGACCCAACCGATCCGCATGATCCGGTCTTTCATGACCGTCGGCGGCTGGACCATGGTCAGCCGCGTCGTCGGTTTTGCACGCGAAATCGTCATTGCGGCCTTCTTCGGCGCCGGACCGGTGGCGGAGGCATTCCAGGTCGCCTTCGCCCTTCCCAACATGTTCCGCCGCTTTTTCGCCGAGGGCGCGTTCAACATGGCCTTCGTGCCGATGTTCTCGAAGAAATACGAGGCCGCCGACAACCCCGAGAAATTCGCGCAGGACGCCTTCGCCTTTCTGGCCAGCCTGCTGATCGGCCTGACGCTGATCGCGCAGCTTGTCATGCCGTGGCTGGTACTGGCCATGGCCAGCGGCTTTGCCGGCGACGAACGGTTCGATCTGGCGGTCGTGTTCGGCCGCATCTGTTTTCCCTATATCCTTCTTATCTCGCTGTCGGCGCTGTTCAGCGGGGTGCTGAACTCCATGGGACGGTTCGCGATGGCGGCCGCGGCACCGGTGTTTCTGAACATCATACTGGTCACGACCATGCTGGGCGCGTACTGGATCGGCTGGGATGTCGGACTGGCTCTGGTCTGGGGCGTGCCGATTGCCGGCGCGGTGCAGCTCTTTCTGGTCTGGACCGCGGCCAGCCGCGCCGGTATCCGGCTGGTGCCGAAAGCGCCGAAAATGACGCCGGAACTCAAGCGGCTCATGATGATCGCGGCCCCGGCCGCGCTGGCCGGCGGCGTCGTGCAGGTCAACCTGCTGGTCGGCAGACAGGTCGCAAGTTATTTCGACGGCGCGATCCAGTGGCTGGCGGTGGCCGACCGGCTCTACCAGTTGCCGCTGGGCGTGGTGGGCGTGGCCATCGGCGTCGTGCTGCTGCCGGACCTGTCGCGGCGATTGCAGAGCGAGGATACCAACGGCGGCCGCAACGCCTTCAACCGGGCGACAGAATTCGCGCTGGTCCTGACCTTGCCCTCCGCCGTGACCATGGCGCTGATTCCGGATGTGCTGGTCTCGGTCCTGTTCCAGCGCGGTGCGTTCACCACAGCGGACAGCGCGGCGACGGCGACCGCACTGGCCATCTATGCCATCGGCCTTCCGGCTTTCGTGCTGCAAAAGGTCTTTCAGCCGCTGTATTTCGCGCGCGAGAACACGCGCTCCCCGTTCAATTTCGCGCTGGTGGCCATGATCCTGAATGCGGGTCTGGCGATCGGTCTGGCGCCGCTGATCGGCTATGTCGCGGCGGCCTGGGGAACGACGCTGTCGTCCTGGGCCATGGTGGCCCTTTTGTGGAACGGATCGCGGACAATGGGCGAAGCCGCAAGCTTCGACGAGCGGTTTCTGCGCCGTTTGCCGCGCATTGTTCTGACGTCGTTCGCCATGGGCGGGATCGTCTGGGCCGCGGCCAGACTGCTGGCGCCGGTGTTGCAGGCGGATTTCGTGCGCTATCTGGCCCTTCTCGGTCTGGTCCTGCTGGGAATGCTGGCCTATTTCACCATAGGCTCCGCCCTGCGCGCCTTCGGTCTGGCCGATCTCAAGGGCGCTGTGCGGCGCTGAGGCGGGGTATCGCGTCAATCCACA
>JBFIHV010000360.1:0-2997 GCA_041601595.1 Amylibacter sp.
GGCGCGGTCGTAGCGGTCATAGACGGTGACCTGCACGCCGCGGCGGCGCAGCATGTCGGCGGCGGCCAGCCCGCCCGGACCCGCGCCGATGATGCCGACGCTCTGGCTCCGCTCGACGGCGGGGGAGGCGGGTTTGACCCAGCCCTTTTCCCAGGCGGTGTCGGTGATGTATTTCTCGACCGAGCCGATGGTGACGGTGCCGTGTCCGGCCTGCTCGATCACGCAGTTGCCCTCGCACAGCCGGTCCTGCGGACAGATGCGGCCGCAGATCTCGGGAAAGGTGTTCGTCGCCTGGCTCAGCTCGTAGGCTTCCTGCAACCGGCCCTCGGCGGTCAGTTTCAGCCAGTCGGGAATGTTGTTGTGCAGCGGGCAGTGGGTCTGGCAATAGGGCACGCCGCATTGCGAACAGCGGGACGCCTGTTCGGCGGCTTTCTCGGCTGCGTACTCCTGATAAATCTCGTCATAATCCGCCGTGCGTAGGCTGGCATCCCGCTTCACCGGCATGGCCCGCCCGACCTTGACAAACTTCAGCATCTTGTTCTCAGCCATATTACTCTTCCAATTTCCCGATAACCCATCAAAAACACGTATTACACAGGTTTGAGTTTGCATAAAAGTCATAAGTGCTGACCTATAATACAGGTTTTTCGCCTTGGCCGGCAGAAAATCTATGAAATCGGCCAAAACTAGGTAAGTACACGATACCTAATTTCGGAATTTCCTTTTCCCCTCAGTCCATTTACGGTCGCCCCAAGAATCGAGAGGCCGCCTTTATGACCCTGTTCCACCTGTTTCTTCTTGCCGTCATTCAGGGCCTGACCGAGTTTCTGCCGGTGTCCTCCTCGGCGCATCTGATCCTTTTGCCTCAGTTGACCGGCATGCAGGACCAGGGTCTGGTCATCGACATCGCGGTCCATGTCGGCACGCTGGGCGCGGTGGTCCTGTATTTCTGGAAGGACGTCCGCGTGGTGCTGGCCGGGGTGGTCGATATCCTGCGCGGAAGGCTGACGACCCCCGGCGCGCGGCTAGCCCTGCTGTTCGCCCTGGCCACCGTGCCCGTGGTGCTGGCCGGGCTGCTGCTGAGCCTGACGGGGCTCGACGAGGCCATGCGCTCGATCAAGGTGATCGGCTGGGCCATGCTGATCTTCGGCCTGGTGCTCTACTGGTTCGACCAGCGCGGGCCGGCGCACAAGACCGCCACCGACTGGTCGGCACGCGACGCCGTGATCCTCGGGCTGTGGCAGGCGGTGGCGCTGATCCCGGGCACCTCGCGCTCGGGCATCACGATCACCGGCGCGCGGGCCCTCGGGTACACGCGTCAGGACAGCGCCCGCATCTCCATGCTGATGTCGATCCCGACGATCTTCGCCTCGGGCATTCTGCTGGGCGGAGAGGTCGCGGCAACCGCCGACTGGCAGGCCGCAAGGGATGGTGCGATCGCCGCCGCCTTCGCCTTTGTCGCCGCGCTGCTGGCGCTCAGCCTGATGATGCGCCTGCTGCGCAGCGTCAGCTTCACGCCCTATGTCGTCTATCGGGTGGTGCTCGGCGCGGTCCTGCTGTGGATCGCCTATACCTAGGCCTTCAGGTTCCGCGCCGATTCCGTCATCTCGTCATACTGGCCATAGGGCCGGTGGCGATAGAGGTACTTGTCCAGGACCGAGGCCATCGGCGTCGGCGTGATTTCCAGCTCGCGGAAGCCCTTTGCGCCTTCTGAAACGACATTGTCGGTCTTCAGCAACTCGACCTGATCGGCGGTCAGGATCGTGTTCGTGAACAGGCCGCCGGTCAGTTTCTGCGCCAGATCAAGGCATTTGGCCATTATGCCGGCCAGCCAGAACGGCAGAGGCGCCTTGAAGCGGGAACGCCGGATCACTTTCAGCAGGCGCGTGATCAACTGGTCGAATGTTTCGACATCCGGCCCGCCAAGCTCGTAAGTGCCGGCCTTGGCCTGCCCCAGAGCGCCCTTGACTGCGGCCCGCGCCACATCATCGACATAGACCGGCTGGAACCGTGTGCCGCCGCCCACCAGCGGGATCGCGGGCGACAGGCGCGCCATGGTGGCGAAGCGGTTGAAGAAATTGTCCTCGTTTCCGAACAGGACAGACGGGCGCAGGATCACGGCCTTCGGGAACGCCGCCAGAACCGCGTCCTCGCCGGCGGCCTTCGACCGCGCATAGCCGCTTTTGGACGACGCGTCCGCTCCGATGGCCGAGATATGCACCAGTTGCCCGACACCCTCTTCCCTAGCGATGCGGGCGACGCGTCCGGCGCCTTCCGCCTGTACGGCATTGAATTTCTGGCGGCCGCTCTCCTGCAGGATGCCGACGCAATTCACGACCGCGTCAGCGCCCACGATCGCCTTGCGGACCGAGGCATCGTCGCGGATATTGGCCAGCACCGGTTCGACCTGTCCCACCACGCCGTAGGGACGCACGAAAATAGCCTCGTTCGGGCGGCGCACGGCGACACGGACGCGCCAGCCTTCCTTGGCCATGCGACGCGCGACATAGCGGCCGACGAAGCCGGATCCGCCAAAGATCGTGACGAGTTTCGGGGACTGGGACATGGCTGACTCCTCGCGGATAATATCTCTTGTTTGGAATAGCCTGTAGCGGGCGCGGGAACAAGTTCGATTTATTTGCGGCAATTCAACGCTTGCCGTTGACAGGCTTCGCAAGCCTGTATAAATGGCCCGACTACGACACCTGCCCAGGTGGCGGAATGGTAGACGCGCTAGCTTCAGGTGCTAGTACTCGCAAGGGTGTGGAGGTTCGAGTCCTCTCCTGGGCACCAGTCTTTCTTTCAGGTTTTAGCAGTCCTGTCACGGCCACCGGAGAAGTTTCCTCTCCGGGCCGCCTTGCCGTTCCGATCGCGCCCGTGCTGGACTCTCATCGAAAAGGTTGTTGTGGGAAAAGCGGAATTTTCCGTTATAAACGTCTTACTGGCGGCAATCCTGTTCGGACCCATTCGTGAGCAACAAAATCGAAAATTCCGGGA
>JBFIHV010000361.1:0-2993 GCA_041601595.1 Amylibacter sp.
ATTGTTGCGCAAACCCAGCAGCATGGCGCGCTCCAGCATGTCGACCATGCCATAGGGTCCCCAGGTGTCACGCACCCCGTCCGAGCCCGCGCAAAGCGTCACACCGGCCGCGCGCAGATCGGCGGCCACCGGCACGGGGCGCGAGGCGGTGGCGACGGTCGCGATATGTACCCGTTCCTTGGCCAGTTGTTCGGTCAGTTCCTGTGCCCGCGCCCGGTCCGGCATGCCAAGGCAGAAGGCGTGGCTGATCACCACCTTGCCCTGCATGCCATGCGCCCGCGTGCGATCAAGGATCATCTCCATCGACAGCGCGCCGAGGTCGCCCGGTTCGTGCAGGTGAATGTCGACCGGCTTGCCGAATTTCTCGGCAAAGCCGAATACGGTATCCAATTGCCCCTTCGGGTCGCGGTCGATGCTGCACGGGTCAAGCCCGCCGACCACGTCGGCGCCGTTTCTCAGGGCAGCCTCCATCAGTTCGGCGGTGCCGGGTCGGCTCATCAGGCCGGACTGGGGAAATGCGACGATCTCGATGTCCACGGCGTCGCGATATTTCTCGCGCGTGGCTGACACGCCTTCGAAACCGTTCAGGCCGACCTCGGTATCGATGTCCACATGGCTGCGGATGACAGTGGTTCCCTTGGCAACGGACAGAACCACCTGCCGCGCCGACTGGCGTTCCGCGTCGATGTCCCATTCGGCCTTCAGGCGGCGTTCGGTCTCGATCTTGTCCATCAGGCTCGGCCCTGCCTGATGCGGCCGCCAGCCCATGCCCAGCAGGTTCTTGTCCAGATGCGTGTGGGCTTCCACCAGACCCGGCAGGGCGATCAGGCCGCGCCCGTCCTCGACCGGCACGCCGTCGGCGGCAATATCGGCGGATATCTCGGCGATCCTGCCGTCGCGGATCAGGATATCCACCGGGGGTCGGCCCATGGGTCGGACGTTGCGGATCAGAAGGGTCTCGGGCATTGGTATTCTTTCGAAGTTAAACGGTTTCGGTCGACTTCAGGACGAACTGCCGGTCGGCGACGATGTAATTGTCTGCGTGCAGGCGCGCGATCGGATGATAGACTTCGGGACGGACGTAATGGCCCGCGTCGTCGATGCAGTCGTTCCGGACATGCATCTGAACGACTTGGCCCAGGATGATCGAGCGCCGCGGGAACTCGATGGACTGGTGCAGGCGGCATTCCATGGAGCAGGGCGCTTCCAGTATCCGCCCGGGGCGGACCTGCAGCGACGGGTCCAGTGTCAGCCCGGCCTTTTCGACCTCGTCCACGCCGCGCGGAAAGTTCAGGCCGCAGGTGATCATCTGGTCGGCAATGCCCATGTCCACCATGTTGACGACGAACTCTCCGGTTTCGCGGATGTTGACCGTGGTATCCTTGGGTGTGCCGTCCTGCTTGGCCTGTATGCCGAGGATCACGATCGGCGGATCCTGCGAAAACACGTTGAAAAAGCTCATCGGCGCGGCGTTGGACCGGCCGTCGCGGCACATGGTGGTCACCAGGGCGATGGGGCGCGGGCCGACGAAATTGCACAGCAGCCGATAGCGGTCCTTGGGTGGCAACTCGTTGAAATTGAATTCCATTATTGTATTCCTCAGACTTTGTTGACGGCCAGGTCGGCGATGGTGTCCGCCTTCAGGTCGGCATGTGTGATGCGGCCCTCCTCGATGCCGTGGCAGGACACGCGCACGCCGTCACCGGCAGCGCGCAAGGCCGGCGCCTCGGCCTTGCAGCGGTCGTTGGCAAACGGGCAGCGCGGGTGGAAAGTGCAGCCGGAGGGCGGGTCGATCGGATTCGGCACCTCGCCGCCGACCGGTTCCCGGTCGCGATGCGTCATGGTGATGTCGGGGATCGTGTCCAGCAGCAGGCGGGTATACGGGTGCTGCGGGTTGGCATAGACGCGTTTGGCCTCGCCGACCTCGACCAGCCTGCCGAGGTACATCACGCCGATCCAGTCGGACATGAAATAGACCACCGCCAGATCGTGGCTGATGAACAGGTAGGTCAGGCCCAGTTCCTTCTGCAAATCCTTCATCAGGTTGAGGATCTGCGCCTGCACCGAGACGTCCAGCGCCGAGGTCGGCTCGTCGCAGACCAGGAAATCGGGCTTCGAGGCAATCGCGCGGGCGATCGAAATCCGCTGCCGCTGGCCGCCGGAAAACTCGTGCGGGTATTTGTCTCCGTCCTTGGGGTTCAGCCCGACCAGTTCCAGCAGGCGGCCGACCTCGGCGTCGATCTCGGCCTTGCTTTTCTTGATCCCGAAGCTGCGGAAAGGCTCTGCGACGATATTGGCCACCTTCCAGCGCGGGTTGAGGCTGGCATAGGGGTCCTGAAAGATCATCTGCATGCGGCGGCGCAGTTCCGCCGGCTGGCCGGCGGGTTCATGGGTGACGTCCTGACCGTCGAATTCGATCGTGCCGCCGGTTGCGCCGTAGAGCCCGACCACCAACCGCGCCACCGTGGACTTGCCGCAGCCGGATTCGCCGACGAGGCTGAAGGTGGAGCCTTCGGGAACATCGAGGTCGATGCCGTCCACAGCCTTGACGTATTGCACCGGTTTCTTTTCCAGAATCCGGTTCAGCAAAGGTGGTGAAATATCGAAATGCTTTTTGACGTTTTTCAGCGACAGAAGGGTTTTCGGGGCGTTCGTCTCGGTCTTGCGGGTCATTTCTTGTCTCCCTCATAGAGCAGGCAGGCGACTTCGCCGCCGTTCAGGCGCTGTGGCCGGGGGCGGATGGCGGAACACTTGTCCATCGCCCGGGCGCAGCGGGGGTGGAAGGCGCAGCCTGTCGGAATTTCCAGCAGCCGCGGCATAGATCCCTCGATCTGGGTCAGCTTTTCGGCGGTGGAGCCCACGACAGGGATCGAGCCCATCAGCCCGCGCGTATAGGGGTGGCGCGGGTCCTTGACGACCTGCCGGACGTCGCCGATTTCCGCCAGCCGGCCGGAGTACAGAACCGCGACGCGGTCGGCGGCCTCGGCGATCAC
>JBFIHV010000362.1:0-2939 GCA_041601595.1 Amylibacter sp.
ATCATGCTCGGCGCGCGCTCCGGCGGCACTTCGATGCCCGTCAGGGCGCTGTGCCGGACGCGCAGATCGGCGACCGGCTCGCCGCCCTCTTCGCGCGGGTTCACCAGTTCGATATCGGCGCCCATTTCGATCAGAGTCATGATCAGCCCGGCCCGCGTCGGGTTCAGCCCGATGTTCGGCACGAGGATGTCCGAGCCCTCGACGATCAGCGCCGCGCAGACCGGAAACGCCGCCGAGCTTGGGTCGCGCGGCACGGAGATGGTCTGGGGTTTCAGCTCCGGCTGGCCTTGCAGCGTGATCTCGTAACCCACGTCGGTCTTCACGGTCTCGACCGTCGCCCCGAACCCGCGCAGCATACGTTCCGAATGGTCCCGCGTCGCCTCGCTCTCGATCAGCACCGTCTCGCTCGGCGCGTTCAGACCGGCCAGCAGGACGGCGGATTTTATCTGCGCCGACGGATGCGGCGAGGCATAGCGCACCGGCATCGGATCGCGCGCGCCGACCAGCGTCAGCGGCAGCCGCCCCTTGGATCGGCCATAGGCCTGCGCCCCGAACAGCGCCATCGGTTCCGTGATGCGCCCCATCGGGCGCGACCGCAGGCTGGCGTCGCCGGTGAAGGTCGCGGTGATCGGCGTGGTCGCCATCGCCCCCATGATCAGCCGCACGCCGGTGCCCGCGTTGCCGCAGTCGATCACGTCCTCGGGCTCGGCAAATCCGCCGACGCCGACGCCGTGCACCGACCAGTCGCCCTTGCCGTGCTGTTGCACATCGGCCCCGAACGCCGCCATGGCCTTGGCCGTGTCCAGCACGTCCTGCCCTTCCAGCAGGCCGGTGATTTTGGTCTCGCCGACCGCCAGTGCGCCGAGGATCAGCGAGCGGTGCGATACCGACTTGTCGCCGGGAATGATTGCGGTGCCCTTGAGCGCCGCGCCCTTGCGCGAGGTCATGGGAATGGGAGTGCCGTGTCCAGACATGAATTCATCCGTAAATTGAGTTTCGCAACGGCTATACCGGATCGCAGACCCGCGGTCCATTGCGAACCGTCAGATGCGGCGGAAGGTCAGGTAATGCGGGGTGCGGCCCTCGCGCAGGGCCTTGAGTTCGTAGCGGGTCGAAATCCAGTCGGACCACGGCTTGCGCCAGTCGTCCGGCCCTTCGGCCAGCCACTCGAAATCGTCGCGCGCCATCATCTGCTCCAGCGTCTGCCGAACATAGTCCGGAATGTCGGTGGCGACACGAAAAATCGCGCCGACCTTCAGGCAACGGGCCAGCGGGTCGAGGTGCTCCGGCGTCACGAAGCGCCGCCGGTGGTGGCGTTTTTTTGGCCATGGGTCGGGGTAGAGCAGGAAGGCGCGGTCGATGGACCCTTCGGGCAGCACGTCCATCATGTCGCGCGCATCGCCCGCATGAACCTTGATGTTACTGACCCCCGCATCGCGGATCTTGCCCAGCAGCATGGCGACGCCGTTGATATAGGGCTCGCAGCCGATGATGCCGACCTCGGGGTGCAGCGCCGCCTGATGCACCATGTGCTCGCCGCCGCCGAAGCCGACCTCCAGCCACACGGGCCGGTCGTCGCCGAACCAGTCGCGCAGGTCTGCCGGTGTGCGGGCGGGGTTGTCTTCCCAAGTCACGCCCGCAGGCGCGAGCGCATCCAGATCCTCGGCCAGATAGCGTTCCTGGCTGTCCCGCAAACCCTTGCCCTTGAGGCGGCCGTAGAAGTTGCGCCAAGGGGCGCCGGATCGGTGTTTGTCAGTCATGTTGCGGGGTTTATTGGAAGTCTTGAGAGGTGTCTACGGCGATGCCGAATTGTCGAGGCGAAAAATTTCAGCCTTTACGCGGGAACGCTCTTTGCTAATCATCTTCGGATGAAGAATGTTACTCCTCGTTTGCTGAATCTTCTGATTCTCGTCATCTTTGGCCTCCTGATGTTTACATTATTGCCTTGGATCCTCCAGCGATATCCCAGTTGTGAAACGACGATTATTTATATTAGCAACGCAGTGGGCGCTGCCTTTATAATTTGGCTCGGCCGGAGAGAATATCTCAGAAGCAAGAACGCATTTCTTAATCGCCAGAATGACGATTTGGGCGAAAAATATACATACTTCCAGTACCAGATCGTCCTCTGGAAGGAAGCCGGGGATAGGTTCCTGTTCTTTATTCAGCTCACTCTGGGAGCCGTTGCCCTGCTGATGGCCATAGCAGCCATCAGATATCTCGTTGATTTCGTCGGCGCGCTGTTCTGATCAAACCGCCCGTTTCAGCTTCTCGACCAGATCGGTTTTCTCCCATGAAAACCCGCCGTCGGTTTCCGGCGCGCGGCCGAAATGGCCATAGGCAGCGGTGCGGGCATAGATCGGCTGGCGCAGGTTCAGGTGCCTGATGATGCCGCTGGGCGTCAGGTCCATGATCTCGGCGACGGCTTTCTCGATCGCCGCCTCGTCAACCTCGCTGGTGCCATAGGTGTCGCAATAGATCGACAGTGGCTTGGCCACACCGATGGCGTAGGACAGCTGAATCGTGCAGCGTTTCGCGATGCCCGAGGCCACGACGTTCTTTGCCAGATAGCGGGCGGCATAGGCAGCGGAGCGGTCGACCTTGGTCGGGTCCTTGCCGGAAAACGCGCCGCCGCCGTGCGGTGCCGCGCCGCCATAGGTGTCCACGATGATCTTGCGCCCGGTCAGGCCCGCGTCGCCGTCCGGACCGCCGATCACGAACTTGCCCGTCGGGTTGACGTGCCAGACGGTTTCCTCGCCAATCCAGCCTTCCGGCAGGGTGGCGCGGATATAGGGTTCCACCACGTCGCGCACATCGTCTGACGTCATCTGATCGTCCAGATGCTGGGTGGACAGGACGATCGAGGAAACCCCGACCGGCTTGCCGCCCTCGTAGCGCACGGACAATTGCGATTTCGCGTCCGGTCCCAGCATCGGGGC
>JBFIHV010000363.1:0-2933 GCA_041601595.1 Amylibacter sp.
ATCGAGGATATGTACAAGATCATGGCCTTGGCCGATTACGAGGACCGCTTCGTCATCCCGACGACACATCGCGAGCAGGTCGAGGAAGCCTATGACCTGCGCGGCGGCTGCGGATTTACCGATACCAACGGTTGTTCGACCGGAATAAGCAAAGGCTCTCTCTTCGGCGGCAGCAAGAGACCGTTGAAAATGCCGGGGGAGGTGATGTGATGGACCGGTCCCTGAAAGCGATTTCGCTGATCCTCAGCTATCCAACCAAGGAATTGCAGTACGCCATGCCGGAGATCGGGGCCGTTCTGGCCTCTGACACGCGGCTGACGGCCGCGGCGCGGCGCGATCTGCGGCCGCTGGTCGATGCCCTGCGCACGCAGGACATCTATGACCTCGAAGAGCAGTATGTCCTGCTGTTCGACCGGTCGCGCACCCTGTCGCTGAACCTGTTCGAACACGTCCACGGCGAAAGCCGCGACCGGGGCGGCGCAATGGTCAGCCTGATCGAGACCTATCGCGAAGCGGGTTTCGAACCGGCCAGTTCCGAATTGCCGGACCACTTGCCGGTTCTGCTGGAATTCCTGGCGACCCGCCCTTTCAGCGAGGTGCGGGAAACCCTGACGGACGCTGCGCATATTTTCGAGGCTCTTCAGGCCCGGCTCATCCGGCGCGAAAGCCCCTATGCGCCGGTATTTTCCGCGTTGATCCAGATAGCGGGCGCCAAGGCGAACAAGAACGCGGTCGCCGAACTGCTGGAAGTGCCCGAGGACGATCCGACCGATCTGGCGGCGCTCGACGAGGTCTGGGAAGAGACGCAGGTGACTTTCGGCCCCGATCCGAACGCCGGATGCCCACAAGTGCGCGATATGCTGTCGCGCATCGATATCCCCAAGAATCCCGCGCCGTCCATCGGCTACGGCACTGAGTAACGGAGGCTAAGATGCATAATTTTCTATTCGGAATTTACCCCTACATAGCGTTGTCGGTCCTGATAATCGGGTCCATTGCCCGCTATGAACGGGACCCGTTCACCTGGAAAACTTCGTCTTCGCAGCTTCTCCGGCGCAAACAGTTGGTGATCGGTTCGATCCTGTTCCATGTCGGTGTGCTTATCATCTTTTTCGGCCACCTTGTCGGGCTTCTGACCCCGATCGCAATCTTTGACTTCATCGGGATCAGCCACGGCGCCAAGCAATTGCTGGCCGTGATCGTCGGCGGCATCGCGGGCGTCATGGCGCTGGTGGGCGGCGGCATGCTGTTTCACCGCCGCTGGACCGATCCGCGTATCCGGAAGAACTCCAGCTTCGCCGATATCGGCATACTCGCCTTGCTGCTGGCGCAGCTCGTGCTCGGACTCGGGACGATATTTGTCTCGCTCCAACATCTCGACGGCCATGAAATGACCACGTTCATGGCGTGGGCGCAGGGGATTTTCACCTTTCAGGCCGATGCGGCGGATCATATCGCCGATGCGGCGCCGATTTTCAAACTGCACCTGTTCCTCGGACTGACGATCTTTCTGCTGTTTCCGTTCACCCGGCTGGTTCACATGCTGTCGGTTCCGCTGCGCTATCTCACGCGCCCCGGATACCAGATCGTGCGCTCGCGGCGGCAGGTCACCGGTGGAAAGAACCCGGCTTCGAACACAACCAAGACCCCGGCGGAGTAGAAACGATGCAAAAAGCGCTCTTCCCTGATCTGGTCGTGAACGGCGAAACGGTGCCAAGCGCCGCGATCGCACAGGAGGCCCAGAACCACTCGGCCCCCAGCGGCAAGCCCGGCGTCGCCTGGCGCAAGGCGACGGACGCGATCGCGATCCGCACGCTGCTGTTGCAGGAGGCCCGTCGCCGCGGGATTGAAGCCGATCCGGAAGAAGTCGGGCCGGGCCGGTTTGAGACAGAAGAGGAGGCCCTCGTGCGAGGCCTTCTCGAACAGGCCATCGACGTCGCGAGACCGTCAGAGGACGCAGTGATGGCAGAGTGGCTGAAAGACCCGTCACGGTTCCGGACGCCGCCGCTGTGGGAGGTTTCCCACATCCTGTGCGCCTGCGACCTGACGGACCAAGCCGCCAGTGCCAAAGCACTGGCCCGCGCGCAGGAATTGACTAAGCTGGCCCGGGGAAATCACAGCCGCTTTTCGGGACTGGCGGCCCGCGAGAGCGATTGCGGCTCCAAGTCCAACGGTGGCGCGCTGGGACAGCTTGGGCCGGGCGACACCGTTCCCGAATTCGAAGCGGCCTTGAAGGGCCTCGCGCAGGGCGAAATCACCGCAGAGCCGGTGCCGTCACGCTATGGCTACCATGTCATCCGCCTCGATGCCGTCGCCGAAGGACAGGTATTGCCCTTCGACGCCGTCCGGCAAAAGATTTCGGACGCCATGGAGAAGGCAGCCTGGGCCGAAGCGGCCAGAGACTTCGTCGACCGCCTGATCGCCTCCAGCGAGATTTCCGGCGCCAACCTGTCGCCTGTCGAGCATTAGGAAGGGCCCATGAAAAGGCAAATTGCAGTTCCCTCGCGCAGCGATTGCCTGTCTCCCACCGATCCGCGTCTCCTGGGAAATCCTCTGGATTTCATCGCCGAGGATCACCTGAGGGAGCGCCAGATCTGCGCCCTGATAGATGGAATCGCGAATGCCGCGGGCCTGGATACCTCGGATGTCGACAACGTGCTTTCCTTTCTGGGCGAAGAACTGGGAATGCATCTGCAGGACGAGGATGATGGCCTTTTCCCCCTGATGCGCAAGAAATGCGAGGCCGAGGACCAGATCGACGACGTCATAGAGCGGCTGCAATCCGATCACATGAAGATTACAGCTGTGGCGCCAAAGATCGGGCAAAGTCTGCAACGGTTGCTTGACGGCCAGCCGGCCCTGAACGACGGCGACCGCACGATGCTGTCTGAATTCGCCAACGACACCCGTCGTCACCTGATCGTCGAGAATGC
>JBFIHV010000364.1:0-2932 GCA_041601595.1 Amylibacter sp.
CTGCCGAACCGGACCACGAAAACCGTGACCAAGGAAACTGATCGAGGACCCCATGGAAGACCCGATGAAGCCTGAAATCCACGACAGCATAAATGTCTTGGGTGAAGCCCTGAAGCCCTGCTCCAACAAGCCTTTGACGGGTTTTTTCCGCGACGGATGCTGCAATACCGGCCCCATCGACAGAGGCCGCCATACGGTATGCGTGCTGGTGACCGACGACTTCCTCGATTTCTCCAAGTCCCGCGGCAACGACCTCAGCACGCCGATACCGGAATTCGGATTCGCGGGCCTGAAACCCGGCGACCGCTGGTGCCTCTGCGCGGACCGCTGGTCGGAAGCGGACGCTTTCGACATGGCTCCGAAAGTCGTTCTGGAATCGACGCACCGGAACACGCTGGAAACCATTCCGTTTGCGATCCTGCGCAAGAACGCCATCGACATGAATTGAAAGCGCGCCGCGCGAAATTCGGCCAGGACTCTGCCCGGCCCCGACGGATCGAGCCGACCGGTTCTTACGTTTTGATATTCGGGCTTCGTCGCCTGCCGCCGAAGTCGAGGCATTGGGGCTTCGGACCCACTCGGCAATGACGCCGACGCGGCCGCCCCGGGCGACAGATAAACGGCGGACCAGCCAACCCAGGCCGGATTTCCAGTAACCGCAAAGGCAAGAGATCCCTTGATTCAAGTCAACACAAGCCACCTCCCGATTTGCTATGTTTGTAATATAGCAACAAAATTCGGGGGCTGCTTTGATCCACGACTTTGATCCGGCAATTACGTCAACACCCATCTCCATTTACTGGTATGGAGCCGTCTACAGCCTCGGCTTCCTCGGTATCTTTCTCTGGTTTCTGATACGGAGGAGGCTGCTCGCCCTTTCAAGAGCGGATGTGTACCTGATGACGATCTTTCTCGGCGTCGGCATAATGATCGGCGGCCGCGCCTTCGATATTCTGGTTTACGAACGCGACTATTACCGCATGCACCCGACTGCAATTATCAACTGGTGGGAGGGCGGGATGGCGTCCCACGGCGTCTTGCTTGGAGCCCTCTGCGCCACCCTGCTTTTTGCGGTGTGGCGCAAACGGTCCCTCGTGGAGTTGCTCGATGAAATGGTGGTTCCGGGAGTTTTCCTGCTCGCCGTCGGGCGCCTGGGAAACTTCATCGAAGGCGGCGTGGTGGGTCGTGTCACCGATGTCTGGTGGGGCTTTCAATATGCGGATCTGGATGGCCTGCGTCACCCTGTTGCGCTTTACGAGAGCGCTAAAAACTTTCTGATCCTCCCGATCCTTGTCTGGGCCTTGAGCATCTGGCCCGCCGGTCGCGGGGTCGTAGTCAGCATTTTCGTCCTGCTCTACGCCGGCCTGCGCTTTGCCGTCGACCTATTCCGCGATTACGAGGCGGCATGGCTGGGCATTGGCACAGGTCAGGTTTTCAATCTGATCATGGCCGCCGCCGGACTGCTGATGCTGATCTGGTTCCTGCGAAATCCGCATTTCGTCTCGAAGCGGCCAGCGCCCGGAGAGCGTGAAGTCGGATGGATTCTACCGGTCATTCTTGTGGCGCTGATCCTCTATCCGCTTGGCATTCCGACAAGCTGGACGCAAAAGAATATCACGGAAAAGCGGCTCGAGACCAAAGACTCGGAAGTGAACTAGCAACCGCCATAAAACCCGGATCGTCCCATTGGACTCCGCGCATCGACCTTATTCAGGCTGAGGGGTCGGTTCGGGACACTATTTTTCGTAACAATGCAGTCGCGGTTGCCCGCAGTTCCGATCCGTTGGGATCAGTCGGGGCTGGGACTCGGCTCGCCGCGACGCGGCGCTGCCATTCAACCGTCGACAAGGCCATGTCATTCGGCAAACCAAGGTCGGACAGGGTTTTAGCGACCTCCTCCATCTCGGCCGCGCGCCGTTCGCCATGCACCAGGGAACGCTCGAAATTATAGGCCGCCTGACGCGTCCAGTCGATCCCCGGATGGCTCTTAGCCAGCGACCCGAAGACTTCGTCCTCAACGCCAGCGGCTACGGCAGCGAGCGTACATTCGGCTGTCAGCGCCTCCAGCCCTTTCACCATGACCGACCGGATCATCTTTATGGACGACGCGGCGCCCACGCCCCCTTCCACGACGCGAAGCGACATCGGCAAGGCCGATAAAACAGGTGCGACGGAATTCGCATGCGGACCCGCGATCAACACGGGCACCATGTTCAATTTGGGATGGACCGGCGCCATCACCGCCACATCCACGTAACGCCCGCCAGCGGCATCTATAATGGTCGCGGCCCGCTGTTTGGACGAGGGCGCGCAGGAATTCAGATCGCACCAAAAGGTCCCTGCCCGCAGGTGCGGCGCGGCGCTTTCCGCGGCGGCCACGGCCTGATCCGCAGTCACGGTCGAGAAAACGATGTCGGCACCCTGAACCGCCTCTTCAGCGGATCGCGTGGCCGATATCCCGAGCCGATCACATCGACCGAGGATTTCCTGCTCGCTCTCCGGCATATCCAGCTTGATGTCATATGCGACGATCTCGCCCGCCCGTGTCGGACCCCAGCCGGACACCAGCGCGCTGCCCGCCTCGCCCATTCCAATGAAGCCGATCCTTTTCATGTCTTATCCATTTCTGGCCTGCGCCGGTTCCTGATATCAGGCCCGGCTTCGTTGGCATTATACAAGGTTGAATGTCAGTTCAGGAATTGTCCTCAACCGACATGCCTGGCCAGAAACGCAGCGGTCCGTTCGTGCGCCAGCGCGGCCGCATCGGCGACATAGGTAGGTCTTGCATCGTTGGCGAAAGCGTGACCCGCATCGTACATGTGGATTTCCCATTCCGGCAGGTAAGCCCTGGCCTGATCCAGCATCTCTGCTGGAACGTGATCGTCCTTTTTCCCGAAGTGACCCAGCATCGGAGCCCTCAGCGGGCAATCGA
>JBFIHV010000365.1:0-2917 GCA_041601595.1 Amylibacter sp.
CTTGTTCCAGCCCACGGCAAAGCCAAGCCCCGCGTGCAGGGGGTTATCCTCTTCGCCGATGTCGTGACCCCAGTGACGGTATCCCTTTTCCATCCGCATCGAATTGATGGCAAAGTAACCGCCGTGAGCCAGACCGAACTCTTCCCCCGCCGCGACGATGGTTTCGAAGACATGCGCGGCGAAATCGGCGGGGATGTAGATTTCATAGCCCAACTCGCCCACATAGGTCAGGCGGCTGACACGTACCTTGGCGTAACCGATCTCGATCTCGCGGCTGGTCCCGAATGGAAAAGCTGTTGTGGACAAATCCGCACCCGACAGCTTGGCAAGCAGATTGCGGGATTTCGGCCCCATGAGCCCCAGCATCGGAAGACCCGCTGTCATGTCTGTCAGATGCGCATGCGCGCCTTCCGGTATGGCGCGGCTGAGCCAGCTGAAATCGCGGGTTTGCGATCCCGCGATGGTCACGATCATAAAGGACGTCTCGGACAGACGGGTGATGGTCACATCCGCTTCGATCCCGCCCCGGTCATTCAGCCATTGGGTATAGACGATCTTGCCTGCGGGAACGTCCATCTCACCGGCGGACACCTTGTTCAGAACCGCGCATGCGTCGCGTCCGTCAAGGCGGAACTTCGCAAAGCAGCTTTGATCGAACAGCGTGACCTTTTCCGCCGTATTCAGGGATTCCGCCCTGGCGTCGGGGAACCAGCTTTGCGGCCCCCATGAATAATCTATTTGGGTCGAACGGCCGTCATGCGCAAAGAAACCCGCCCTTTCCCAGCCGGACAGTTCGGTCATGCCGGCGCCGGCGGCCAAAAGCTTGTCATGAAACGGGCTGCGCCGCACATTGCGCGCGGTTTCGTATTGCCGGTAAGGCCAGTGCATCTGATAGAGCAGACCCAGAGTTTCCTTCGTCCGGTCAAACAGGTAGTTGGAGTTCGATTGAAACGGGTGCATGCGCCTTACATCCACATCGGCCAGTTCGACCGGCGGATGGCCTTTGGCGATCCAATCCGCCAGCGCCTTGCCAACGCCGCCCGAAGACAGGATACCGACCGAGTTGAAGCCGCAGGCGCAATAAAGCCCGGCCACCTCGGGCGTTTCGCCCAGCAGATAGCGATCGTCAGGCGTGAAGCTTTCCGGACCGTTGAAGAACAACTGGATGCCAGCGTCGGCAAGGGCGGGCACGCGACGAATGGCCATGTCGAGGATTGGCTCGAAATGATCGAAGTCATCGGGCAGGGAATCAAAGCAGAAGTCTTCCGGGATGCCTTCGTGCCCCCAAGGTTTTGCCTCGGGCTCAAAGCATCCCAATAATATTTTTCCGGCGTCTTCCTTGTAATAGGAGCACTCGTCGGCCACGAACAGAACCGGCAGATTGCGCTGCAGTTCCTTGATCGGCTCCGTCACGATATAGAAATGTTCAGCGGCATGCAGCGGTAGCGACACGCCAATGTCACCCGCCAGATCACGAGACCACATGCCGCCGGCAATCACGACGGTCCTGGCGCGGATTTCACCTTCGGCGAGCTTTACGCCGACCGCCCTGCCGTTCTCGACGATGATCTTTGTGACCGGCGTGTGTTCCAGAATTTTCGCACCCCGCATGCGAGCGCCTTTGGCCATTGCCATCGTCACGTCCGCAGGGTTCACCTGCCCGTCCCGAGGCATCCAGATAGCGCCGGCCAAATCGCCGGTTTCCGCCATGGGCCAGCGCTCGGCGACTTCGCCGGGGGTTATGACATCGGCTTCGAGCCCGAAATTGCGGGCCATCGACACGCCGCGCTTCAACTCCTCGAACCTCGCCTCGGTTGTTGCAAGTCGCAGGGAGCCGTTTTGCTTGAATCCGGTCGCCTGACCGGTCTCGGCCTCGAGGCTGCCAAACAGCTCGCCCGTGTAGCGCGCCAGTTCGGTCATGTTTCTGGTTGCACGCAGTTGCGTGACCAGACCCGCCGCATGCCACGTGGTGCCGCATGTCAGTTGTTTCCGCTCGCACAGCACGACATCGGAAATGCCAAGTCTGGTCAGATGATATGCAATGGAACATCCCGCGACACCGCCGCCAACAATAACAACCTCTGCCTGGTCAGGTATCGACATTGCAATCTCCGTCTATGATGGAACGGCACCATAAAAAGTGAAATTAAGCAAGCAAAATTTCACTAAATACGTTTTTTGCTTCTTGCAAATTCATTGTTATGAGTAGAGTCGCCCGAGGTATTCCCCCCCGGGAATATTTTTTGTACGTTTTAAATGGTGCAGTCCGGCCAAGCCGTGCCTATGTATCGGCAACCATGAAAAGGAACGAGATGCCAACACCTACAAGGCGCATGTTGCGGCCCTCAAATTACCTCGGTCTCGTGACCGACAGACAATCCAAGGACGAATCCGATGCCTCGGTCGAGATAGATGATCGTGTCGGCCCCGAGATTCGCGCCCTACGCAAGGCCCGCGATCTCACGCTCGCTGTTTTGTCAAGGGAAACGGGCCTCTCGCAGGGGCATCTGAGCCAGATAGAGCGTGGACTGTCCTCTCCGTCCATCAAGGCACTGCACCAGATCAGCAGGGCCCTCGGCGTTACGATAAGCTGGTTCTTCACGCCGGGTAATTCCGATGAAACAGACCTGCGTGATACGGTTGTCCGCGCGCAGAATCGGCGCAGCCTGCATTTCAGCAGCGGCATCACGGATGAATTGCTGTCACCGAATCTGGACAGGCAGATTGAATTGCTGCGCTGCACATTCCGTCCCGGATCGGAAAGCGGGTCGGAGCCGTATACTCACAGAGGCGAAGAGGCAGGCGTCGTCCTATCCGGAGAGCTTCACCTCTGGCTGGAAGACAATCACATCGTATTGCGCACCGGTGACAGTTTTGCATTCGAGAGCAAGACACCCCACCGCTATGCCAATCTGTC
>JBFIHV010000366.1:0-2906 GCA_041601595.1 Amylibacter sp.
AAAACTTTGCAAAGAACCCTTAAGAAACAAGGCCTTAACTTCATCCTCGGCGCCGCGGTCCAGAAGGTCGACAAGACCAAGACCAAGGCCCAGGTCACCTACACGCTGCGCAAGAACGACAGCGAGGCGAGCCTCGACGCCGACGTCGTGCTGGTCGCCACGGGCCGCAAACCCTACACCGACGGCCTCGGTTTCGAGAAGCTCGGCGGCAAGGTTTCCGAACGCGGCCAGATCGAGATCGGCGCGCTGTGGAACACCAATCTGGACAGCGTCTACGCCATCGGCGACGCCGTCAAGGGCCCGATGCTGGCCCACAAGGCCGAAGACGAGGGCATGGCGGTGGCGGAGGTCATGGCCGGCAAACACGGCCACGTCAACTACGGCGTCATCCCCGGCGTGATCTACACCACGCCAGAGGTCGCCTCCGTCGGCAAGACCGAGGAAGAGTTGAAATCCGAGGGGATCGCCTACAAGGTCGGCAAGTTCAGCTTCATGGGCAACGGCCGCGCCAAGGCGGTGTTTCAGGGCGAAGGCTTCGTCAAGATACTGGCCGACAAGGAGACCGACCGCATCCTCGGCTGCCACCTGATTGGGCCTTCCGCAGGCGATCTGATCCACGAGGTCTGCGTCGCCATGGAATTCGGGGCCTCGGCGCAGGATCTGGCGCTGACATGCCACGCCCATCCGACATTCTCGGAAGCCGTGCGCGAAGCGGCGCTGGCCTGCGGCGACGGCGCGATCCACGCCTAGATCAAGAGAGTGTTGCAAGTCGCTGGCGAAAAAGGAGAATTCGCCAGCGACCCGACAGCCTCAAGAGAGGGAGAGAGAGGCTGAAACGACCCGCCATCCGGCGGGCTTGCGTAACTGATACGTCCGAAGACCCCTGTTCCGTCGCAGCTATTGCGCCAGCATCCGCAACCCTGTCGTGACATCGGCCCGGATCGCCAGCCGCAGGCCGGGTTCGTCCCCCGCATGCAAGGCGGACAGGGCCGCCCGGTGATTGTCCGATGCGCTCTGACGCTGCAACCGGGCATAGAGCGACCCCATGGTCGGCCCCATCTGCAGCCAGACCGTTTCCGCCATCGCCAATATGGCCGGCGCCTGCGCCCGCAAATAGAGCGTGCGGTGAAACTCTATGTTGGCCTTGATATATCCCACCGCATCCCGCTTGACCGCCATCTGGTCCACGACGCTGTTGATCCGCGTCAGCCGGTCGATCAGCGCGTTATGGACGCGCGGCAGCGCGCGCGATGCCAGTTCCGGTTCCAGCAGCGCCCGCAAGCTGGCCAACTCTTCGATCCGGTCCATCCCCAGCACCGGCGTGGACACGCGGCCGGTCTTGGAAAGCGTCAACGCTCCCTCGGCCGACAGCCGCCGCACGGCCTCCCGCGCGGGGGTCATGCTGACATTGTACTTTTCCGCTATGCCGCGGATGGTCATGTTCTGGCCCGGCTCCAGCTCGCCGAACATGATCTCGTTCCGCAGCAGGCGGAAGACCCGCTCGTGCGAGGGAATCGTCGGTTCGGTGTTGCGCTCTCGATCTTGCATGGGCCTTTGTGATCACGTTTTCAGGGCAAATCAAGCCTATAAACGATAGCGGTGCAACCCTGCCCCGTGCGTCCGCAGCCAGTTGCGGTGCCGGTTGTGGTCCGGGCATATCTGCGCCACCAGACGCCAGAAGGCCCGAGAGTGGTTCATTTCCACCAGATGGCACACCTCATGCGCCGCCACATACTCCTGAACCGCGACCGGGGCCATCGCCAGGCGCCACGAATACATCAGATTGCCTTGCGATGTGCAGGACCCCCAGCGCGACCGCGTATCGCGCAGGGTCACGCGCCCGATCGGACGGCCCAGCAGGCCGGCATAGCGTTCAGAGGCAGGCACCAGCACGTCGCGGGCACGCAGCTTGTAGAAAGCCCGCAGTCTTCCGGCCAACTGCTGTTCGCGCGCGGGCACCAGCAGAGCATCCTCCGCTTTCACAGTGTGCCGGCCCGACCCCGGCGCGATGACCAGCATCTCGCCGTTCACCGGTATCCTGTCACCGAAATTCGGAGTGACGGGAACGGACTGTTTTTCGAGATTGCGGCGCAGCCAGCCCTCGTGCTCGCCGGCAAAGGCTGCCGCCTTGGTCACCGACCCGCAGGCCGGCACCGTCAGAATCACGGCCCCGTTCGCACGTGAAATCCGCAGGCCATAGCGCCGCGCCCGCGCCGAATGGCGCACATGAATTTCTATGGGCGGATCGCCGATCGAGAACCGTTCAGTCATGGCGCCACATTACGGTTTGCAGGGGCGATGGCAATCGCGGTTGCAGCAAAATGCGAAAATTCGCCCATTTGCCCTCCAGAGGCTTTGACAAGGCGATAACTCTGTGGCAGGTGGCGGCAAGAATGTGAAATCACCTGCATGATGAGGTCGAAAATGGCGAATGAGGAATGGGGCGTAAAACGCGTATGTCCGGAGACGGGCAAGCGTTTTTATGATCTTAACAAGAACCCGATCGTCAGCCCATACACTGGCGAGACTTATGACCTGTCGTTCTTTACGAGCGACAAGTCCAAGACAAAAATGTCCGACAGTGCCGATAAGGCTTCCGTCGCCAAGGCGACGAAAGACGATCTGGACGACGAAGTCGATGTACTGGACGATGAAGATGACGCAGCGGATATCGATCTGGACGATGACCTGCTGGAAGATGACGACGACGATACCGTGCCTCTGGAAGAAATCGCGGACGTTGCGTCGTCCGATGACGAGACCTGATGATTTTTCCGCTTGATCTCGGTCGGGCGGATGAATAAATAGCGCACAGGCGGCAGAGATGTCGCCGAATGGGGCCTTAGCTCAGCTGGGAGAGCGCTTCGCTGGCAGCGAAGAGGTCAGGAGTTCGATCCTCCTAGGCT
>JBFIHV010000367.1:0-2887 GCA_041601595.1 Amylibacter sp.
ATGAAGGTCGCTGCGACAATTGCCAGGGCGATCCACAGCTTGCCCCGCCAGAGCGTCCGCATCAGACCTATCAGGTCGATTTCGTCACTGGCATCCATTATCCGGGTTGCGAGTTGCACGCGTTCCGGTCTGCGGTCTGGCATGTTCATAATCTAAAATAACCTGTTTTGGGAACGCGTAACAATGTCTTCTTGCATGTCTTACCCTATGGTTTAGCGCAATATCCCGCGCTCGACGGGCCCCCGAACGACGTCTCTTTCCTGGCCGCAAACCGAAGTCTCCCTCTCTTCAGGCACAACCCTGTAAGGGAAAAGTGGAAAGTTTTGCTGGTGTGAAGTGAGGTCAATAAAGACATTGTTACGCAGGTAAAAAGAAACTCGAGCTTGGCCCCCTGACTTTTTATGCCGCCTTGATCCGGCCGATGCAACAACTTAAAGATGAAAAAACTTAAAGATGTCTGCATATTCTGGATCCGGTAACAACATAGCTGATGACCGGCGCGCGCACGCAAACTGGCAACAGCAATCCTCGCGTCGTTCTTACTGCAGACGATAATTGGTGATTGATGAAAGATCAGGCCCCGGTCGACACGGGGCATAATATCCCCAGCCTGGAGCGAATGCCGAAAGCAGGAAGAAAGAGCGGAAAAGCAATGGAGCGGCGGGGCTGCACGCCGACTGACTGATCTTCTGGGGAAATATTCAAAGCAATGGTGGCGACCCCGGCAGGACTCGAACCTGCAACAACCTGCTTAGAAGGCAGGTGCTCTATCCGGTTGAGCTACGGGGCCACATATCGTCGCTAGTGGGTCCAGACCCGGCGTCTGTTGGTCGCGAAGTTTTCGCCATAGCCACCCGCGCGAACCATCGGCTTGCGCTTGTGCGGATCGTCGACGCGGTAGGCGATACCATGTTCCGTGGCATATTCAACCGCGGCTTCCTTGCTGTCGAAGGTCAACCGAACCTGAGAATTCATGTCAGAAGAGCTCGTCCAGCCCATCAATGGATCGACGGAGCGCCGTTTCTCCGGCATGAATTCGAGCACCCACTGTCTGGTTTTCGCCTGACCGGATTGCATAGCATTGCGCGCGGGTTGATAGATTCTTGCCAGCATTGAAAACTCCACTCCGAAGGATCACCCGTTTATCTATAAATATGGAATACAGCGCAAGCCTTCGAATGACCAAAACCATTATATTTTCGGGGAAAGAGGGTTACCGACCAGACACACGGGAGCGAGGGGTGGGGTGGGTTCTGTGTGTCCGATCGGTAACCGGTCTTGCTGCTTGCGGTCACAGATAAGCAAAGAAACCAAGTAAAGGCAATGTAAAAAATTCGCATAAGTTGTAATATATTCGACTTCACAACTTCAGATTTTAACAAAATATTCAGAAATTTCGATATTTGGGCGGCCTGACTCTTTCACCTGCCTGCTTCGGCCCGGGATTAAGCGTGACGGGCAGTCCCGGCCGGGACTGCTAGAAGTTCCGTGTCAGGGATATCTGGCATTCCTGAACGTCGTAGACGAAAAACTCGATGTTGGAACGGTTGCGCGTATAGGAACAGCTCAGGCGCGGCGCCAGGCCACGAACCACCAGCTTGGGACTGAACAGACTGACGGAGACGCCCCAGAAGTCATCGGACCGCGGATAGTCGCGAAAAATATAGTCGCCGGAAAACTCGCGGATGCCGACATTCACGCCAAAACTTGTCTGAAGCCCGGACTTCCAGATTTTGCCGACCGAGGCGGATGCCTTCAAGCCGTCGTACTTCAAATGTTCGAGCCTCGGCAAACTTCGGTCGGCGCTCAATCCCACGCCAAGAGTCAGATCCGGCCGCAAGCGCCGGCTGAAAGAGGCCGACACATTGTAGAATGGCCCGTTTTGATGATCGGCGACCGGGTAGTCCCGCGCCTCGCCGGTCGCCGACAACGACAAGGTATCGCGTGGCGACAATTTCCGCTGAACCGCGAATTGCAAGCCGGCAGACCGTGTCTTGATGCCGAACTCCTTAACCGTTTCCGCCTCGACCTGGACGTCCTGGCGCGCCCAGTCGTTCCGAAGATAGGGCGTAACGGACCACCGGCCCCATTCGGCACTCTTTTCATAGGTCGCGGACAGGCGCGCCATGGCCTTGTCGAAATCCCTGTCCTTGTACCTCAGTCCCAGCAACGACCAGTTGAACGTCAGCCGCGACTGCCGGTCCAGCGTCTTGCGGAAATAACCCGACAGTCCGAGTTGTATCCCGACACCCGACTTGGCCTTGCTGTCCTCGCTGATCTGGGCGGTCCCAAGCCCGTCATCGAATTCCGACAGCGAAGACCCGCGGTTGACGTTGCTGGACGGGACAAAGGCGAAGGAGCCCGAGAGTCCGTAGGGTTTGTTATTGGCGATCACCTGCAGGTACCGGCGATAGACCGGTTGCATCTGTGGCGACGGGTCGATTTCCTGCAACTGCTCGAAATGAAACTCCGCGACTTCGAACTGTCCGGCCAGCAACAAACTGTGCGCCAGTTCGCGGCGGGCATTCAGATAGCCGGGGTCGCGGGCCAGTATTTCGCGAAAGACTGCAACCGCCTTGGCATATTGGCGCTGGGCCTTCAGGACACGACCGATGAAGAATAACTTGTCGTTGGTGGTGGGGTTGGTAGAGTTCAGAAGTTGCTGGGCCTCTTGCACCTTTCCAACGCTGATCAGGCGGGAGATCGCGCTGTCGACGTTCTGGGCAGATGCGGAATCAATGGCGGAAAGAATGAAGGCGATCGCGATCAAAACCCGGTAAAAACTCAAATTCATAACCCCATGACTTTCGATAGGTTCACGGATTGGAAAAGCTACGCACATCCGGCCAAGGACATCAATGCCTTTGGCCGGATGAATAATTTCAAC
>JBFIHV010000368.1:0-2877 GCA_041601595.1 Amylibacter sp.
CCTGAAGCTGCTCTACATCGCGCCGGAACGGCTGGCCAATCCGGGCACGGCGATCCTTCTGCGCAAGGCGGGCGTGTCGCTGATCGCGGTGGACGAGGCGCATTGCGTCAGCCAGTGGGGCCATGATTTCCGGCCCGACTACCTGCGCATCGGGGCCTTGCGCGCCGACCTGAAAGTGCCGCTGGCGGCCTTCACCGCCACGGCGGACGTGGAAACCCGGGCCGAGATCGTCACCCGCCTGTTCGGCGGGGAGGCGCCGGAAACCTTTCTGCGTGGTTTCGACCGGCCAAATATCCATCTGGCCTTTCAGCCCAAGGACAGCCCGCGCAAGCAGTTGCTGGCCTTCGTCGCGGCGCGCAAGGGCCAGTCCGGCATCATCTATTGCGGCACGCGGGCCAAATGCGAGACGCTGGCCAAGGCGATGCGCGACGACGGGCATAACGCGCTGCACTATCACGCGGGCATGGAGGCCGACGACCGCCGCTTGGCTGAACAGCGCTTCCAGCAGGAGGACGGGCTGATCGTCTGCGCCACCGTCGCCTTCGGCATGGGCATCGACAAGCCGGATATCCGCTGGGTGGCGCATGCCGACCTGCCGAAATCCATCGAGTCCTATTATCAGGAGATCGGCCGCGCCGGCCGCGACGGGGAGCCCGCCGACACGCTGACGCTCTATGGTCCCGAGGATATCCGCCTGCGCCGCGCCCAGATCGACGAGGGTCTGGCGCAGGCCGAGCGCAAGGGCGCGGATCACGGGCGGTTGAACGCCCTGCTGGGGCTGGCCGAGGCGCGGCGCTGCCGACGCCGGGTGCTGCTGCGCTATTTCGACGAGGAAATGCAGGCCTGCGGCAACTGCGATCTGTGCGACGCGCCGCCCGAGGTGTTCGACGGCACCGAGGCGGTGCGCATGGCGCTGTCGGCGATCCTGCGCACCGGAGAGTGGTTCGGTGCGGGGCACCTGATCGACATCCTGCGGGGAACGCTGACCGACAAGATCAAGGCCAAGGGCCATGACGCGCTGCCGACCTTCGGCGTCGGGCGCGGTTATGACAACCGCCAGTGGCAGGCGATATTCCGGCAGATGATGGGCTATGACCTGATCCGTCCCGATCTGGAACGCCACGGCGCGCTGCGCATGACCGAAGCGGCCCGCCCGATTCTGCGTGGCGAGGCGACCATCGAGTTGCGCCGCGACACGATCACCCGCGCGGTGAAAACCGTGGCGGTCAAGTCGCTGGTCTCGGAAGAGGACGAACCGCTGCTCTCGGCGCTCAAGGCCAAGCGCCGCGCGCTGGCGCAGGCCTTGCAGGCGCCCGCCTATGTGGTGTTTCCCGATGCGACCCTGATCCGCATGGCCGAGGCCAAGCCGAGGACGCTGGACGATTTCGCCCGCCTGCCGGGTGTCGGCGCGGTCAAGCTGGAACGCTACGGCAAGGATTTCCTCGAGGTCATCAACGGCGCGACCGAGGCTCCGCATCCGGCGCGGCGCAAACTGGCGGGCCGCGACGCGGGCAGCCTGTTCGATAGGTTGCAGGCGGCGCAGCGCGATCTGGCGCACGGGGTCGACGGCACGGACAAGCTGATGTCCTGTCCCGCGCCGACGCTGGCCAAGCTGGCCGAACAGCGACCGCGCGACATGGCCGCCATCGAGCGCATACTGGGCGGGCGCAAGGCGGAACGCTTCGGCCCGGCCTTTCTGGATGTCCTGGCAGAAGAATAGGGCTTGGCCGGATACGGCGTCGGGCTACGTCCTGACCAGAGCAAAAAGAGGTAAAAATGCTGGCAGTTATTTCCCCCGCGAAAAAATTGAATTTCGACCCCCTGCCGGAAGGGTTCCCGCAGAGCTTTCCGGAATTTCAGGCCGATGCGAACACGCTGGCCGCCACGGCGCGGAAGCTTGCCGCTTCCGATCTGCGCCGTCTGATGTCGATCAGCGAGGATCTGGCGCAGCTCAATCGGGCGCGGTTCAGGGCCTTCGAAAAACAGTCCGATGATCGCAACTCTAAACAGGCGGCGCTGGCCTTTGCCGGGGATACCTATGTCGGGTTGCAGGCCGAAAGCTTCGATGCCGGGGATCTGAATTTCGCGCAGGACCATCTGCGGATACTGTCCGGCCTCTACGGAGTCCTGCGACCCTTGGACAGGATACAACCCTATCGTCTGGAAATGGGCAGCCGGCTGAAAAACCGCCACGGCGCCAACCTCTACGCCTATTGGGGTGACCGGGTCGGAGCGGCGCTGGACGAGGCCGCCAGTGGCGGGCCGGTGATCAACCTTGCCTCCGCCGAGTATTTCAAGGCGGCGGGCAAGGCGTTGCGCGCGCCGGTGATCACGCCCGCCTTCAGGGAAGAGCGCGACGGCGACCTTAAGATGATCAGTTTCTTCGCCAAGAAGGCGCGCGGGATGATGGCGCGGTTCATTGTCCGCAACCGGATCACGGATGCAGAGGCCCTGAAGGACTTCGATATGGAGGGTTACCGCTTTCAGCCGTCCCTGTCGGACGGGGCGAACTGGACCTTTACCCGCAAGGCGGCGTGACTTATCCCCGCCGCCGGGGTTCAACTTCCGTCATAGAGATAGCCCATGCCGCGCACCGTCCGGATGGTGGCAGGCTTTTGCGGATTGACCTCGATCTTCTTGCGCAGGCGTGAAATCCGGATGTCGATGCTGCGGTCGAACGGGTCCCAGGACCGGTCGTGCGCCCCTTCGAGGATCTGGTCCCGGTTCAGGACGCGCCCGCTGTTGCGCGCGAACAGCGCCAGCAGGTTGTACTCCATCGCGGTCAGCGGAATCTCGGCGCCCTCTTCGTCGGTCAGCTTTGCCGACTCGAGGTTGAGCCACGTCTTGCCGAACCGGAATCTGGTCTTTTCGCCCGTC
>JBFIHV010000369.1:0-2861 GCA_041601595.1 Amylibacter sp.
GCAACCGAACAAGCCTTTCCGAATGTTTGATCTGAGAACGCCGGGATATGTCATCGGGATGCTCATCGTGGCGCTGGGGGCGACGATGTTGCTGCCAATGATCGCCGACATTGCCTCTGGCAGCGATCATTGGCCTGTTTTCGGTCTGTCGGCACTCATCACCTGCCTTATCGGGTCGCTGATCGCCCTGGGATGCGCCAATGTGCGGCGCGACAGCCTGACCATCCAGCAGACCTTTTTCCTGACCACCGGAGTTTGGGTCGTTTTGCCGATCTTCGGCGCTTTGCCCTTTGTCATGGGGCATACGGAGGCCCGATTTGTGGATGCGTTTTTCGAGGCGATGTCCGGGCTGACCACGACGGGTTCAACGGTATTTGCAGATCTGGATGCCCTGCCAAAGGGCCTGTTGCTCTGGCGCGGTCTGATGCAGTGGTTCGGCGGGGTCGGGGTGATCATCGTTGCCATGGTGTTCCTGCCTGTGCTGCGTGTTGGCGGCATGCAGATTTTCCGCACCGAAGCATTTGACACTTATGGCAAAATTTTGCCGCGTGCGGTCGAAATTTCGCGGTCTATCGCTTCGATCTATGTGGGACTGACCATCGCATGCATGGTGTCCTACAGTCTGGCCGGAATGGATTTGTTCGACGCTTCCGTGCATGCGATGACCACGATTGCCACCGGCGGTTTCGCGAATTACGACAGTTCGTTCAGCGATATGGGGCCAGGGGCCGAATATGCCGCCGTGTTCTTCATGCTGGCCGCAAGCCTGCCGTTTGTTCGCTATGTCCAGCTTGTCGGCGGATCCTTCCTGCCATTGCTGAAGGACAGCCAGATTAGGGCCTTCCTGATGACGACAGGCTGCATTGTGCTGTTGCTGGTGGCCTGGCAGATCGTGTTCGTTACAAGTTCCCTGGAACTGGCGCTGCGCAAGGCGCTTTTCAACGGAGTGTCGATCCTGACCGGCACCGGCTATGCCAGCGACGACTATGGCCGGTGGGGCAGTTTTGCCGTGGTTTTCTTTTTCATGATCGGCCTGATCGGCGGCTGCGCGGGATCGACGACCTGTTCGATCAAGATATTCCGGTTTCAGCTGTTGTTCGCTTCGGTCAAGACCCAGATCCAGCGCATACACAGCCCGAGCGGCATTTTCGAGCCGCGATACGAACACAAGCCGGTTTCGCAGGATGTCATTTCGTCGGTCATGAGTTTTTTCGTGCTGTTCCTGATTTCCCTTGCGGTTCTGTCCGTGTCGCTGGGTATGACGGGGCTGGACATGATTACCTCGATTTCCGGCGCGGCGACGGCGCTGGCGAATGTCGGCCCAGGTCTGGGGGCAGAGATCGGTCCGGCCGGAAATTTCGCCAACCTGAACGACACGGCAAAATGGCTTCTGTCGGCGGGAATGGTGGTTGGGCGGCTGGAGCTCATGGCTGTCTTTGTTCTTTTCACCGTCAGTTTCTGGCGGAGCTGATGCGAAATACCGACTCTGGAAGGCCTTGAATGATGAACGACGACTTGGACCCCGAAAACTGGGCAGACTTCAGGGCGACCGCCCACAAGATGCTGGATGCGTCGATCGACCGTCTGGAAGCGGCCCGCGAGGGCCGTGTCTGGACGCCGTTTCCGGACAGCATGAAGGCTGAATTCAAGGCGGCTCTGCCCGGGAAGCCCAGCAGCGGGGCTGAGGTCCAGACCGCGCTGGGCGCGCTTTTGCCCTATGGCGTCGGCAATACCCATCCGCGGTTCTTCGGCTGGGTGCATGGCAGCGGTTCCGCTGCCTCGTTGCTGGCCGAGATCGCGGCGGCGGCGATGAATGCCAATCTGGGCGGGCGCGACCATGGCGCGATCTATGTCGAGCGTCAGGTGATCGACTGGGCGCGCCAGATCATGGGGTTCCCGGAAGGCAGCAGCGGCCTGATCGTGACCGGCACATCGATGGCGACCATCGTCGCGATGAAGGTCGCGCGCGACCGGCGCCTGGGCTTCGGGGCGCGAAAGTCGGGCATCGGCGCTCAAACTCTGGTCGGTTATGCCAGCGAACAGGCGCATTCCTGCATGCCGCGTGCCTTCGATATGCTGGGACTCGGGTCCGACGCGATCCGCAAGGTTCCCTGCAACGAGGCCTACGAGATGGATATGGACGCCCTGCGCCGGATGATCCGGCAGGACAGGGCGGAAGGGTACGAGCCGTTTTGCGTGGTCGGGACCGCGGGGGCCGTCAATGTCGGCGCGATAGACGACCTGACGGCCATCGCCGATATCGCGGCGACGGAGGATCTGTGGTTCCACGTCGACGGCGCCTTCGGCGCGACTGCGGTGCTGAGCGACCGTATCCGGCCGCTTCTGGCGGGCATGGAGCGTGCGGACAGTCTGGCGTTCGACTTCCACAAATGGCTGCATGTGAATTATTCCGCCGGTTGTGTGCTGATCCGCGACGGCGAGGCGCATCGCTACAGCTTTGCCGACCGGCCGGAGTATCTGCACAGCGCCGCGGCGGGGCTGGCATCGGGCGATTACTGGCCGGTGGATTACGGGCCGGAACTGTCGCGCGGGTTCCTTTCGCTGAAGATATGGACGCAGTTGAAGCACTACGGCACGGAAAGGCTGGGCGAAGCGATCACGCGCAACTGCGAGCAGGCGGCCTATCTGGCGGAGCGGATCGGGCAGACGCCGGAACTGGAACTGCTGGCGCCGGTGGCGCTGAACATTGTGTGCTATCGGTTCCGGGACGCGGACGGCGATCTGGACGCCCTGAACGACCGGATCGTGATAGAGATGCAGGAGAGCGGCGTTGCCGTGCCCTCGACAACCCGGCTGGACGGGAAACTGGCGATCCGGGTCAATCTGACCAACCACCGGAC